>CAYPVG010000219.1:0-7269 GCA_964414085.1 uncultured Boseongicola sp.
AGTATTGAGGTGGTCCGAACCCAAAAGAAACCCTGCGGTTATCACATCGGTGAAGAATAGATAGGCAATTATGGTTGCTCGCATGCTTTGCGATGGGACTGATGAAGACGCAAAAAACAATGCCAGAACCAAACCACTCAAGGCGGTGGCGCCGTTGACTCCGCCCGCGACCAGACCCGCGATGAGCAGGTTTGGCGTGGTCAAACCTAACACCCGAGGTCTCAAAACCAGCACCGCGGAAGTCAAAAGGAAGATAACTCCGTAGACGCCTAGTCGCAGCCATTCCTCAGAAACGACTGAAAGCAAATAGACCCCACCCGGAACCCCGACAACGCTTGCTGCGAGAAGAACGCTCAGATGACGACGATTGACTTCAGGTAGAATTCTGGGCGCCTGGCTACTTGACGCGAGTATTTCGAGTGCGACTGAGAAGGGTACGAGCTGTGTCGCCGGTATGACAGGTAGAAGACCCAACAGAAGAATTGAAGAGAATCCAAAGCCAAGATAGCCGCGCACAAACCCGGCAATAAGCACAACGGCAAATACCAAGGCCAATATGTTGGGCGATAAGTGGGATAGGTTTACGACATTCATCGAAGGCGCAGGATTGGACGGAATATATGCTCGCGCAAGTTCACTGCGCTCTGAATAAAGTAAAGCAAACTCAATGTTTCGGCCAATCCTTGAAATACGAAGAGCAAAGTTCGCGCGCTAAAAAGAACTCCGTGAATCCAAGAACAAAAACAGTTTTTCCTTTTTTCAAGAAACAAGTCAGTCCCCGCGACAATCTGTAGGGGAGCACAATAACTCAGGCAAACATCATAAATGGACACTGAACGCTAATTTTGCCGAGAAGCGCCAAGCACCGTCCTAACCACGAAACACATCTCAAAGGATTGAGATTTTCGAACAACGACAATGAGCGGCGACTTACAAAGTAGGAAAATGGCGGTCCCATAAGTTAGAGGCTTTGATTTTCATCAATTCGCCAACCTGCACGACATGCGAGAATGATGTCAGGTAAAGGGAGATCGAATATGGAAGAGCTCATATCTATTGGCCGCCAGTTTGTCCAAGCCATGCATGATCGTCGCGGCATTGCACACGTCGATGAAATCTACGCAGAGGATGCAGAGTCTATCGAGGCTGTTACACCTCCCGGTCGCGATGTGAGAATTGCGAAGCGCAGGGATGCCATCAAGGCAAAGCGGATCGATTGGGTTGCGTCGCATGAAATCCGCCGCCTCGAGGCGGACGGCCCCTATGTTCATCCACCAAATCAGTTCGCGGTGCGCTTTGAGGCAGAAGTCGTGCAAAAATCAACGGGCCGTGTAATGACACTGCGTGAAATCGCTAAGTACACCGTCGAATATGGAAAAATCACGCGTGAAGAGTTCTTCATGCTGCCCAAATAACCGCCATCTTTGCACTGGATCATATATGAAGCGTACCGGCTTTGTTGGAACTCACACTCTGGTCGTTTTGTTCGGTCCAGGCACATAAATCGTTGTCGTTGAGCGTTCATGTGTTTCTTAGTTGATTGTCTCAGGTCAAGGCGCTGAGGCATCTCTTCGGACAACCTGAGGCTATGCGATGCAAATAATGCGCATGGAGGCCATAGGAATGAACGCAGATACAATCACAAAGCTCAAAACTAGAAGAGCTGAACTCCGCCGAGAAATGTTGGACATCGAAGATCGTCTCGACGACGAACCGTCCAAAGACTGGGAGGATCGCGCCAGCGAACGACAAGGGGACGAGGTGCTGGAAGCTCTCGGGACCCACGATATGTCTGAACTTCGTCAAATCGACGCTGCGATCAGCCGTATCCAAGCCGGGACTTACGGTCTTTGCGTCGAATGCGGTGAGTCGATTTCTTTGGCGAGGCTCGATGCATTGCCAGCCACTCCGTTCTGCGCGGCTTGTGCAAAGCATCTATGACGTCGAGGTGAACGGGGCTGCGGCACGACGGCAGCCCATCAGGCACCATTCTTGACAGCGGAGGGTTCGATGCAGCGCTCGGATCATGGACACTCAAGAGCTGAAATCGCCGCGCGCGTAGGCAACCCCGCAGGCAAAGGTGTTCTGCGAGACGCAATCTACGGCGCCATCGATGGGACCGTCACGACGTTTGCAATAGTTGCCGGCGTCGCCGGTGCCGGCTTTTCGCCGATCGTCATTGTTGTTCTCGGATTGGCAAACGTTCTCGCTGACGGCTACTCGATGGCCGCCGCGAACTATTCCGGTTCCAAGGCAGATCAGGACAATGCGCGCCGCATAAGAGAAATCGAAGAGCGTCACATCAAGAAGTATCCGGAAGGAGAAAAGCTTGAGGTGCGCGAGATCCTTGGGCGAATGGGCTTGCACGGCCCCGTTTTGGATCAGGCAACAGAGATGATTGCCTCAAACAAAGAGGCATGGATCGCACTCATGATGGAAGGCGAATACGGTCTGGGGGGTGTCGAGCCTCGTCCGATCCGTGCTGCGATGACAACGTTCTTTGCGTTCTTGCTCGCGGGAATAGTGCCGCTTCTTCCATTCCTCTTCGGGCTTGAAGATGCCTTCTTGCTCTCAGTCATCACAACGATGGCAACCTTCTTTGGAATTGGCGCATTGAAAAGTATCTGGTCTGTGGAAGCTTGGTGGCGCTCTGCGGCTGAGACCATGCTGATCGGAGGAACAGCGGCAGCCCTGGCCTACGTAGTCGGAAACCTTCTCAGCGGTCACTAGGCATAAAGGGCCTCAAAGCACGGAAATCAAAAGGAGCGCCACACTTGTAATCACGCCCAAAATCGGAACGGCAGGAGGCACGCTGAAGGCATCTTCGCTCTGTCTTCCCGTTATTTTGAGGCGGAGCAGGGATAAATTGACCAGCGTAAACACCGTCAGGACAATCTGTGACGTCCGCTCCGCCAAGGCCTCAATTGGTACCGCTTGGCTTAACAGCAAGACAAGGAATGCAACCACCAAAGTCGCAACAGCTGGTGTTTGTGTGGATGGCCAAACTTTTGCCAAAACAGGCGGCAAATGATTTCGATCAGCCAATCCATATATGACCCGCGAGGCCATGATCATTTGGATAAGGACACCGTTGATTGTCGCGACCACCGCGATTAACGCGAAAGCACTTTTGACACTCTGTCCGGCCCCGTCAAAGACCAGCGTCAAGGGTGACGAAGAAGTGGCAAGCGATGAAATCGGAACTGCTACGAGGACTGCGACCGTCGTACAAACGTATAATATTGTTGCAAGGACCAACGTCCAGATAATTGCCTTTGGCATGGTCTGCGTAGGTTCTTTGACCTCCTCGGCGACGTTTGCGATGTCCTCAAAACCAACGAACGCAAAGAAGGCGAGCACTGAGGCTGAGCCAATTCCAATCCAATGCCCGGTCTCGGAGGCTGCAAAGGTTGCGGCAACTGGAACTCCATTTGGTTCCGCAACACCAAACCCCCAGTAAATTACGAGCAAGAGCCCTGAGATCTCAATAAGCGTGATCGCCCCAGCCACCGCGACAGACTGTGTGATGCCCCAAAGCGCAACAAGTGTCATCGTTCCGACAATAGCAGTCGTCAGAAACGCCTCGGGAACTGCCCAGAACTCGCCGAGGTACGATGCCGCACCGATGGAAACAGCCGCGGCCGACACAATTCCAGAGGCTGCTACGAGCAACCCGACGCATGCGGCAAGTAGGCCGCTGTTCAGACCAGCTTCAACATAGGCGGCTTCTCCGGCGCTCACGGGATATCTTGTCGAGAGTTCGGAATAGGAAAGCGCTGTGAAGGCAACTACAGCCGCCGCCACAAGAAAGGCAATTGGCGCCAAGGCACCAGCTTCTGCCGCCGTTGCCCCCACGAGAACATAAATCCCGGCACCTATTGTCACCCCGAGTCCGTAAAGGACCACCAATGGTGCTGTCAGAGCCCGTCGAAGTCTAACTCCGCTTTCGGGTGTGTTTCGACTGGCCTGAGCCAGGCCGGTTCCGCGCATTGTAGGGCCTTGCCTAGACACCTGAGACGCCCCTCCAATAATGATGGCACACCAAGGATGTGCGGAAAGCGCCCCTAGCCGACGAACTATGTACCGAAACGAACACGGCCGCGGTCAAACTGGATCAACGAATAACGTGCACAGCACATTTCGCGTGTCGCACTACGCGATTGGCGGTCGAACCCAACAAGTAATCCTGCAACCCGGGTTTGTGCGAGGATACAATGACGCAATCTGCTCCCGATTGGTCAGCCCACTCGACAATGGTGCGGCCTGCATGCCCGTTAACCACCACCGTCTCTATGCCGGGAAGATCGCCGATTTCGGCTTTCAGCTCTGCCTGAGCTTCAGTTTTTCGGTTTGCCAGGACTTCCTGTGGAATCTGGTTTGCTACGTATGACGGTATTTCCTCGATGACATGCAACGCGGTGATCTTGGCCCCCTCGTTTGCAAGAAGGTGAGCGATCTCAAATGCCTTGTTCCCATCGGGGGAGTGGTCCAGAGAAACCGCAACAATGATATTCGTATACATATTATTTCCTCTCGGAGACTCAGCGAGCGCCGCCGTCAGGCGGTCGCTATCGGTTGACGGCGTTCTTCAAGAAGTCAGTCAATGGACGACTGCCATAACCAACCTCAACGCCGGTTGATCTTGATTGTCTTTCCTTGCCGATCCGCGGCTTTTTTCCGGGGTATCGTGACTTCCAGCACGCCGTTTTTCATGTGTGCCTCGGATTTCTCGCCCTCGGCATCGGGAGGCAACCGAAAAGTCCGCTTAAAGGACCCAAACTGCCGCTCCGAAAAATACCATGTGTCGCCCTTTTCTTCGCGAGACTCTGACTTTTTGCCTGTAATCGACAAAGTGTCGTCAGTTGCGCTAAGGCTAATGTCTTCTTCGCTTACGCCTGGAAGCTCGACAGAAATTCGAAAAGCTTGTTCATCTGACGATGCTTCCGAAGCGGGCGAAAACCATTCTGAAAGTTTGGACCCGAAACTGCGAAATGGTTCGTAAAACTGTGGCCAAAGGCCACTCGCCTGGTTTGATTCCACCATAATCTCCTCCTTTTATGATGGGAATGGAAGAGTTTTACCCAGCACAGCTCTGAAGCACCTTGATACATATCAATATCACTATGTAAAATGACGGAAAGCTGCAGTTCCAAGGCCGTCGAAGTGAATAAATGCGGCCTCCTGAGACATGTCATAGGACCCTCTTCTGCTTGAAAAGGCACTGGTTACTCGAATGTTCTGCTGAAGCTAACTGAAACGTATCAGGAGAGGCCGCGGAATCCGTCGCTATGGGCGTGCTGCGGGAGTCCCCTGCGGGTGCACCTAACTACTTTAATTCAGCGAGAATGGACGGGCGGCGATTTCTGATTGAGTAAGGTCAGGGCAACAGCAAGGCCGACTTTGCATTGGCGTAGCAGGCTGCCATGCTTCGTACGTCCGGGTTGACTGCAAGAGCGAGAATGGCGGAGTTGGAACGTTTTGCTACCACAGCGAATCCTCGGAAGAAACCGATCGATTCAGGAGGAAGTTTGCTGAGTTCAGTGGTGATGGACGCGGTCCAGAGCGAACCGGTCTCTGCCCTGGTTTCCCTGTTAACAGAAAAAATCGTAATTTTTGGCTGAATCTGGGTTCTTTGGTGATTTCTTCGCGATTTCCTTAAGCGTTTACAGTGAGTTAGAAGGCGCTTCCCTATTAATTTGAAAACAGGGTAAAATTTCGGACTATCAGGCAAAGATTGAGGAAGAACAGGGAAGGGAAGTGCGTAACCTGCATTACTTGCGATGGCGCTGTGGACGTAGTTGCCATGCCGAAAGGCCGCTTTCTGCACACAAGCGGTCATCAAATTAGATCGCAGCGAAGGTCGGCTCTGAGTCAGAAGCTGTCATTCGTCCCAAGGCTGCCCCCCGGCAAAGGTTGCGAAAGTTGCAGCAGGAATATAGCCGGCATCAACCGGCATCATATGGCCCGTGATGGCTCTGGCGTTCGCAGAAAGCAAAAACGTCACCACATTCGCAACGTCGTTTGGCTCTACCATGGTCTTGAGCGCATTCACGTTCAACATTGAGTCGAGGCTCCGCTCACCCGCATCAACCTTGGCCTGCAGTCCTGGCGTCAAGACATATGTCGGGGCGACTCCGTTGACCCTTACCCCGTGTCTGCCAAGCTCCACGGAAAGCATTTCAACAAGCCGCAGAATTGCTGTTTTCGAAGGACAATACGCCGGAAGCGGCAGAGCGACATAGGAGTTAACCGATCCAACTGTAACAATCGATCCCGTGCCTTCTTCTCGCATTAAGCGTCCAAAGGACCGGCAGGCATTTAGAGTTCCTCCGTAGTTAATCGCCCAGAGTCTGTCATGTTCACTCAAGTCAGCATCAAGGACGGTTGAAACAGACTCGATTATGCCGGCCGCGGTCACAAGGTCTGTCGGCGTTCCAGAGTCCCCTTGGATGCCACGGGCCGCTTCCTCAACAGCCTCCGGGTCCGAAACATCGATTTGCATTGCCTGTGCAATTCCACCCGATGCACGAATGTCTTCTGCGACGTTCTCTGCCGCGGAAATGTCGAGGTCCAGAATCCATGTCGATGCGCCCTCGTTGGCCAACTTCCTTGCGCAGGCTTCTCCGATTCCGCTCCCACCGCCGGTTACAACCGCTATCTCACCCATTGTTCCAATCCCCGCCAATTAGTAGCGGCATCATAACACAAGTTACCGTAATAGAAGTCAGATGACTGCTCTGAGCCCAAAGCGGTCCATCCAAAACAATGGATTGAACTCTCAGTTGTGTTTTGGATCGCAGTAGACCCGATGTCTGGCCAATATCTGCTGAGGTCTAAGAGACAAATTGGCACTGAGATACCTACACCTTTTTGAACAGCCCCACATTCCCATAATAGGCGACCTGCTTTGGCACTGCTTTGTGTCCGCCTGGAAACTCGTTGATGAAGTTCTGATATAGGCCGTAGCGCGCCTCAACCCAGCCTCCGCGGGTTATCGTTCTGCCCCTAAACGTCCCCAAGCGCCGGCGGTTCAATGAAACGCTGACATATCCGTCACTATCAGTTGAAAGTCCGAACGAAATTTGGATGTCCAACCAAGCATTTCGGAGCTCGGGATCACGAGCAAGCCGACCGACTTCATATTGCTCCTCGTTTACGCGCTCTAGCTCAGTGCCTCGAGCTTCAGACATTTGGAAATATAGTCGGACGTTTGGGTCACCATCGTTAGTATCCAGCGAGGCAAGTGGGTGACTGTCATCATCATCTGAT
>CAYPVG010000220.1:0-7544 GCA_964414085.1 uncultured Boseongicola sp.
GTCGAGGATTGAGGTCGCGTTCTTGATCGTCTCGTTGCCCTGAACCATCCCCGCCGGTTCGAACCGCGTGAAGGTGAAAGCATCGACGAACTCCTCAAGCGGCACACCATATTGCAGGCCGACCGATACGGCGATCGCGAAGTTATTCATCATAGCGCGGAAGCCAGCGCCTTCCTTGTGCATGTCGATGAAGATCTCACCGAGCTTGCCGTCCTGGTATTCGCCGGTGCGGAGGTACACTTTGTGACCGCCGACGATCGCTTTCTGCGTGTAGCCTCGGCGGCGTTCTGGCATCCGTTCGCGGCCCTTGGCGACCTCTTTGACGATGATCTTTTCGACCACTTTCTCGGCAAGGACGGCGGCTTTTTCCTGCGTCGTTCCGCTTTCGAGGATTTCGGCAGCTTCGTCGTCGTCTTCGACCAGTGCGGCAGCGAGTGGCTGAGACAACTTGGAGCCATCGCGGTAGAGCGCGTTGGCTTTGATGCCCAAGGACCAGCTGAGCTCGTAAGCTGCTTTACAGTCTTCGATCGTTGCATCGTTCGGCATGTTGATCGTCTTGGAGATCGCGCCGGAGATGAACGACTGAGCTGCGGCCATCATGGTGATGTGGCTGTCGACGCTGAGGAAGCGCTTGCCTTTCTTGCCGCAAGGGTTCGCACAGTCGAAGATGCCGTAGTGCTCTTCTTTCAGGTGCGGCGCGCCCTCGGGTGTCATGGTGCCGCAAACGTGGTCGTTGGCGGCCTCAAGGTCCTTCCGGGAGAAGCCGAGGTGGCGCAAAAGGTCGAAGGATGGGTCGGTCAGCTTTTCGGCTGGGATGCCGAGCGTCCCGGTGCAGAATTCTTCGCCCAATGTCCACTGATTGAAGACGAACCGGATGTCGAAGGCTGATGGTAGGGCTGCTTCGATCTTTTCCAGTTCTGCTGCGCCGAAGCCGTGGCCCACAAGCGACGTGTGGTTGATGCCAGCTGCGTTGCCGAGCGTGCCGTGGCCAACCGCGTAGGAAATGATCTCTTCGATCTGCGCCGAGCCGTAGCCGAGCTTTTCAAGAGCAGCAGGCACAGAGCGGTTGATAATCTTGAAGTAACCACCGCCTGCGAGCTTTTTGAACTTTACGAGAGCAAAGTCAGGCTCGATGCCGGTGGTGTCGCAGTCCATCACAAGACCGATGGTGCCGGTTGGTGCAATCACGGTGGCTTGTGCGTTGCGGTAACCGTGCTTTTCACCCAAGGACAGAGCTTCGTCCCAGCTGGCTTTCGCCAGTTCGACAAGACGCCTGTCGGGGCAGTTGGCGTGGTCGAGCACAACCGGGTTCACATTCATCTGCTCGTAGCCGTCGGTTTCGGCGTGTGCGGCACGACGGTGGTTGCGCATGACGCGGAGCATGTGATCGGCATTCTTGGAGTGACCCGGGAATGCTCCGAGTTCGCTCGCCATTTCTGCGGAGGTTGCATACGCCACGCCGGTCATGATCGCGGTGAGCGCGCCGCAGAGCGCGCGACCTTCGTCAGAGTCGTAGCTGTAGCCCATGTTCATCAGGAGGCCGCCGATGTTGGCGTAGCCAAGGCCCAGCGTGCGGAAGTCGTAGGACAGCTGCGCGATTTCCTTGGATGGGAACTGCGCCATCATCACCGAGATTTCGAGTGTGACCGTCCAGAGACGCGTTGCGTGGACATAGTCGTCTGCCTGGAACTCACCATCTTTGTAGAAGGTGAGCAGGTTCATCGACGCAAGGTTACAGGCCGTGTCATCGAGGAACATGTATTCCGAACATGGGTTCGAACCGCGGATCGGACCGTCTTCCGGGCAGGTGTGCCAGGCGTTGACCGTGTCGTGGTACTGGATGCCCGGGTCGGCACAGGCCCATGCGGCGTGGCCTACCTGCTCCCACAGATCACGAGCTTTGATCGTCTTGGCGACTTCGCCGTCTTTGCGGCGGATCAGCTCCCAATCGGCGTCATCCTTGACTGCCTGGAGGAACGCGTCGGTCACACGGATCGAGTTGTTGGAGTTTTGACCCGAGACAGAGGAGTATGCTTCACTGTCCCAGTCAGTGTCGTAGGTCGGGAACTCGATCGACGCATAGCCCTGCTTTGCGTAGTCAAGAACGCGCTTGATGTAAGTCTCTGGGATTGCAGACTTTTTCGCCTCGCGGATCGCAGATTTCAGCGAAGTGTTGACGGATGGGTCGTAGGCGCCTTCTTCGGTGCCATCAAAGGTGCCAATCGCCGCGAAGATGCTGTTGAGCTTTTCTTCGTGCATCTTCGAGCCGGCGACGATGGACGCGACCTTTTGTTCTTCGATGACCTTCCAGTTAATGAACTCTTCAATGTCCGGGTGGTCGGCATCGACGATGACCATCTTCGCTGCTCGCCGGGTTGTCCCGCCAGATTTGATCGCACCGGCCGCGCGATCACCAATTTTCAAGAAGCCCATGAGGCCGGACGACTTGCCGCCGCCGGAAAGGGGTTCGTCGGCTGCACGCAAGCTGGAGAAGTTCGTACCTGTGCCGGAGCCGTACTTGAAGAGGCGCGCTTCACGAACCCAGAGGTCCATGATGCCACCTTCGTTTACGAGATCGTCCGCGCAAGACTGGATGAAGCAGGCGTGCGGCTGCGGGTGCTCATAGGCGCTGTCAGATTTCGTGAGCTTGCCGGTCTTGTAATCGACGTAATGGTGGCCCTGTGACGGACCGTCGATTCCGTAGGCCCAGTGCAGGCCGGTGTTGAACCATTGCGGCGAGTTGGGTGCTGCGCGTTGAGTTGCGAGCATGTAGCGCATCTCGTCGAAGTAGGCGCGGGCGTCCGATTCTTTGGTGAAGTAGCCGCCTTTCCAGCCCCAGTAGGCCCACGCACCTGCCAATCGATCGAAAACCTGGCGTGCCGAGATCTCACCACCGAAGCGTTCTTCCTCGGGAAGCTTGTCGAGTGCCTTGGTGTCGGGAACCGAACGCCATAGGAATTCTGGTACACCCTTTTCCTTAACTTTCTTCAGCGCGGCGGGAACGCCTGCTTTGCGGAAGTACTTTTGCGCGATGACGTCTGAGGCGACCTGGCTCCACGACGCAGGAACTTCGACGTTATCTAATTTGAATACAATCGTTCCGTCAGGATTACGAATTTCGGAAGACGTATGTGTAAACTCGAGAGCCGCGTATGCGTCTTTTCCGGCTTTGGTAAAGGAACGATCTATTTTCATTTCTAACATGCCCCGCGTTAGGTCGTTTCTATATCGGCGCGCCTTTGGCTTACGCCGGTTGTTCGTGCCGGTCAGCGACGTCAGGGAGCAAAGAAACTCGGTGCGAGGCCCGGTTGCACAAGCCTCGAGATCGCCCTTGGGGGAGCGTGTGTTTGAAGTTTCCCATCCCTGCGCCGACGCCACTAGATGTTGTGGCTTTCTGACCGGCCAGCACAACCTGAAGCAATTTGCCCTAGGCCGTCAACGGACTTTTTTACATTTCTGTGAAGTTTTTTTGGTTGACCGGTCGAGGTTTTGGGGCATGCGATTCTTGGTTCGAATGTGGTGACGAACACACGCGTTTCGCAAAGCGCATTATGTATCAGAAATTTCTGTTTGCGACCAAATGGCTAAGTCGTGCTCTTGAAGTAACGGGGCCAAACCCGACCCAACGAACTCGCCGTAAACTCAGATGTGCCGGTTGTTTGCGTTGGGCGTAAACCTCTCACACTGTTTGTCGCGAGCTGCCCCTGAGCCTCAATCAAGTGCCCATTTAGTCAGCAGCAACGCGCCGACACTATATATAGTGCCTCACGATCAGAGTTTTTGGAGGTGGTCGGGGCGGAGAGATTCGAACTCCCGACCCTCTGTTCCCAAAACAGATGCGCTACCAGGCTGCGCTACGCCCCGACGAAGCGCTGATTAGCCGTGTTCGCCTCCGGGTGCAATCCTGCTTTTGATTAATTTTCACCTTCGCAGGACCAAGCGGCGTTTTCGCCAATGGACGGATGCCTAAGCTCGGTCCCCTCTTCGATTCCAAAGAGCGCGGAGAGGCCTGCGTTGACTTCAAGCACGTATTGAATGCTGTCGCCGCCTGGAATTGCAGTTTCGTCGAGAGGAATTGCGTTTTCATGGACCCGTGCGACTGTTCCGGTCTCATCAAGAAAGATCATGTCGAGTGGGATAAGTGTATTTCGCATCCAGAACGCAACGCGCTGGGGACGATCATACACAAAGAGCATACCAGCCGAGCGCGGCATCGACTCGCGGTGCATCAGACCTTGGGATCGTTCAGATGGGTCATCAGCAACTTCAACCGAAAAGCGCGCCTGTCCCCAATCACCCCTGAGATCAACGTGGTCGATCGCACAAGACGCTGCTACCCACGAGGGCGCGCCGAGCAAGAAAACAGAAGTTGCAATTGTAAGTCGCGTCACTCGTCAGGCTTTAAGGCGGCTTCCCAACTTGTGACTTGCATGGCCATGCGGCCACGTTTCCCGTCGGTAACGCGCAACGAGACAGCCTCACCTGGCTGCAAATCAGCAAGACCCGAGCGACGTAAAACCTCGACATGAAGGAAGACATCTTCATCACGTCCAAAGACGTTGGCAAATCCAAACCCTTTGGCCTTGTCGAACCATTTCACGCGAGCAGGTTCCAGCGGCAATGAAAGATCAACAGCCTCTGAAATTTCCGCACTCAAGGCAGGTGCGTCTTCTTCCTCGCCTACAGGCGGTGCAATCGCTAAGACTTCTACGGCTTGAACACCGCGTGCAGTTTCCTGAACGATCACCTCGATACCGGCGGAATCTGCAACCGAGGATTGTCCGAAATTGCGCAGCACATTCGCATGGAGCAAGATGTCGGGGCCGCCTTCATTGGCAACCACGAAGCCGAATCCCTTTGACGGGTCAAACCATTTAACGGTTCCCGATATACGCGTCCCGTCTTGTTCGGCGTCCGACATATTCAACATCATCCCTCGAGCCTTTGGCCCTTTATTGAGATCAGTCTGGGGCATGGCCGGGGCGCAATGCAAGGACAAATATGTAGATTCTCGAATGTTAGGGCTTCTAACACCCTACGGAGCCAATCGTGTTGCCTGCCAACCACGCCCGTCGTCCTCCCTCACGAACCGGAAGCGGTCATGTAGTCTGAAAGCGCCGTCCGCCCAGAGTTCAATCTCAACTGGTGCGATACGAAACCCACCCCAATGCGGTGGACGTTTCGGAGAAAGTCCATGTTTTGCGCCCTGTTTTGCCACCTCGGCCATAAGCGCCGAGCGACTGGATAAAGGACGCGACTGCTCTGAAGCCCAAGCTCCGATGCGGCTCTCAAGTGCACGAGAATTATAGTACGCATCGGCCTGAGGGCCTTCTTCGCGGGTGACTGTTCCACGAACTCGCACCTGCCGACGCAGAGATTTCCAGTGCATCACAAACGCGGCTTTCGGGTTTTCGGTTAACTCTCGCCCCTTCTCGCTTTCGTAGTTTGTGTAAAAGACGAAAGCGTCGTCTTCGATTTCCTTTAGAAGCACCATGCGCACATTCGGCAAACCATCGGCGTCGACAGTCGACAAGGCGATCGCGTTGGCGTCATTGGGTTCGCTGTCCCATGCCTCGGCCTGCCACCGTCGAATGATCTCGAACGGACTGGAGCCTTCAAAAATACCTGTTCTTTCGCTCATTACGCGCGCTCCTCTTGATGCGAGTGTGTTCATGGCATAGACCCGACGCAGCGTAAACGGGCTGAGGGACAAGGCCATGACCGCAGGGTTAATGACGGGTAAGCGCGGCCTCATTATGGGGCTTGCAAACGACAAATCCATCGCATGGGGCATCGCGAAAGCGCTCGCCGATCAGGGCGCCGAACTGGCGTTCTCGTATCAGGGCGAGGCGCTGAAGAAACGCGTCGGACCTCTGGCGGAGTCGCTGGGATCAGACATTGTTCTGCCTTGCGACGTCAGTGATGGCGACAGCATTGATGCTCTTTTCGATGACTTGAAAGAACGTTGGGGTAAGCTGGACTTCGTCGTTCATGCCATTGGTTTTTCTGACAAAAGTCAGTTGAGGGGTCGCTATGTTGACACCACGCGCGACAATTTCACAACAACTATGGACATCTCGGTCTTTTCGTTCACGGCCGTCTGTCGCCGGGCCTGCGCGATGATGCCAGACGGTGGATCGCTGCTTACGATGACGTACTACGGCGCAGAAAAGGTGATGCCGCATTACAATGTGATGGGCGTTGCGAAAGCAGCGCTGGAAGCGAGCGTGCGCTACATTGCGGAAGACCTCGGCAAAGACGGTATCCGCTGCAATGCGATCTCTGCTGGAACAATCAAAACACTCGCGGCGTCGGGCATTGGCGATTTCCGCTACATTCTGAAGTGGAATGAGAACAATTCACCGCTCCGTCGCAATGTGACGATTGAGGATGTGGGCGGTGCAGCGCTGTATCTTTTGAGCGATCTTGGACGCGGCGTCAGCGGCGAAGTTCATCATGTCGATGCAGGGTACCACGTTGTGGGGATGAAGAACCCTGACGCTCCGGATATGACGTTGGAGCGCAACAAATGACCGATCGGCTTCCACACGAGAAAGGCTTTCACGTCTCATGGGATCAAATTCACCGCGATTCCAGAGCCTTAGCCTGGCGTCTTGATGGGCGCGGGCCGGACAATGGCGCTTGGCGAGCGATCGTTGCTATCACACGAGGTGGCATGGCTCCCGCAATGATTGTTGCGCGCGAATTGGACGTACGGACAGTCGATACGATCAGCGTGAAATCCTATCACAACCAGGATCAAGGCGAAGCCGAAGTGCTGAAATCACCCGACGCCGAGATGATGGGCGACGGCACAGGTATTTTGATCGTCGATGATCTCGTGGATTCGGGGAAAACGCTCGAGTTGGTGCGCAGCATGTATCCAAAAGCGCATTTTGCGACGGTCTATGCCAAGCCCAAAGGTGAACCGATGGTGGATACGTTTATCACCGGGGTGAGCCAGGACACCTGGATATTTTTCCCTTGGGATATGGCATTGCAGTACGTCGAGCCTTATCGCGGCAAAGATTAATGCACATTCATCCGGCCATGGCCGCAACAGAAGCGCCACCTGTCATGGAGGCGCGGCGCTGGATTGAAGGCGTCTCTTTCCCTGCTGACCGGCCCCTTCTGAACGTTTCGCAAGCAGCACCTGTTGACCCGCCGCCGCAAGCATTACGCGAGGCGATTGCTGAATTTGCGGTGAATATACCGGAGGCGCATCTTTATGGCCCAGTGCTGGGACTGCCGGATTTGCGCGAAGCGGTAGCCTCTGAATGGCGCTCGTCTTACGGCGGTGACGTAACATCGAACGACGTCGCGATTACCTCGGGATGCAACCAGGCCTTTGCAGCTGCGATGGCTACGATCGCGGGAAAAGGAGATGAAGTTCTCCTTCCAATGCCTTGGTATTTCAATCATAAAATGTGGTTAGATATGTCGGGGATAAACGCTGTTCCTCTGCCGTGTAGCCCCGAATTGATACCGGATACTGACGCTGCCAAGGCCCTGATCACAGACCAGACACGCGCCATTGTTTTGGT
>CAYPVG010000221.1:0-7366 GCA_964414085.1 uncultured Boseongicola sp.
TTATCATGCTCGATCACCAGATGGCTGACCCCTGCCGCCTTGAGCGCGGCGGCGACAGGCCCCCAGTCCAGGATGCCGTGGCCCACATCCGCCCAGCCGTCTTCGTCCTCGCATTCGCCTTCGGGCGCGATATCTTTGACGTGAGCGCTGGTGATGCGATCCTTATAGTTCGTGATCCATTCCAGCGGGTTTCCGCCACCGCGCACAACCCATGCGACGTCCATTTCCCATTCAACTTCGGGTGCGTGATCCAGGATGAGTTGCATTGGAATTTCGCCTGTCTCAAGCGCCATGAACTCCCAATGATGATTGTGCCAACCAAAGCGAAGGCCTGCATCGGACACGGCCTTACCGACGTCAGCGATGCGCTTGGCTAGAGCGATCCAATTGTCGGCGTCAGTGCCGTCGCGCCAGAGGTCCTCTGGGGCCGGAACGAAAAGGCGTTCAATACCCAATGTCCTGGCAGTCTGGATTGCATCATCGAAATCAGTTTCGAGCGTGGTGATCGGGAAGACGTGGCCAGACACCATTTTGAGACCGACTTCATCCAGCTGAGCCCGGGTTTTACCGGCGTCATCATAAACACCGCCGAAGCCTTCGACCTGAGTGTACCCAACCTCCGCGAGATGGGCGTAAGTGGCGGCCCAGTCACCAGCATCGCGGGCAGAGTAGAGTTGAAAGGAAATATCCATCTAGGTCATCCCATTAGCGTGAGTGTCTTCAGATATATTAGAGGGGCGCTTAGAGGCGCGCCTCGGTTGTTGCGTCGAACATGTTTGCGAGGCTTGGATCGAAACCCAAGGGCAGGGCGTCGCCAGTTTTCACCTTGGCCGTGCCATCCATGCGGACCCACATGAGTTGGTCTTGAACTTTGACCCGCACTAAAGTGTCTGATCCAAGTGGTTCTACAAGATCAACGGTCGAGTTTAGTTGCACAGCGGCTTGAGCCGCGCTGGCACCAGACGAAATGTGTTCCGGACGAATGCCAAGGCTCGCGGCACCAGATTTTGGGCCTGCCGGTCCGAACTCGTATGCCGATACGTCAAACTCGGCAACCGCAGAAGAGAACTTTGGTGACCCGGACGTATCCAGCGTGCCCTCGAAGAAATTCATGGACGGCGAGCCGATGAACTCGGCGACATAGCGTGTGGCTGGTTTTGCATAGATTTCATCTGGGCTGGCCAGCTGAAGGATATTCCCGCCCTTCATGATCGCAATCCGATCAGCCAGTGTCATGGCCTCGATCTGGTCGTGGGTGACGTAGATCATCGTGTTGTTGAGCGTTTGGTGAAGCTGCTTGATCTCCACACGAAGGTCGGCGCGCAGCTTTGCGTCGAGGTTTGAGAGTGGTTCGTCGAAGAGGAAGACGTCCACATCTCGCACGAGCGCGCGCCCAATTGCGACCCGTTGGCGTTGACCACCCGAAAGCGCCGCTGGTTTACGGCTGAGCAGTGGTTCGATTTGCAGGATCTTGGCGGCGCGTGCGACGCGTTCTGCGATTTCGGCTTTTGGTACTTTGGCGTTCTTGAGTCCAAACGAGAGGTTTCCTTCGACGCTCATCTGCGGATAGAGCGCATAGGATTGGAACACCATGCCGATCCCACGTTGTGAGGGTTCTTCCCACGTCACATTGCGATCCTTGATGAAGATTTGCCCGTCAGTGACATCGAGAAGTCCGGCAATGCAGTTTAGCAGAGTGGATTTTCCGCAGCCTGATGATCCAAGAAGGACAAGGAACTCGCCTTCGCTGACCTCAAGGTTAAGATCGTTCAGGACGTCAACCGCGCCGAAGCTGAGTTGCAGGTTCTTGATAGAGATGCTGGATGTCATTGTTTTTATACCTGTTATCAGCCTTTGACAGCGCCAGCAGCAATGCCGCGGACGAAGAGTTTGCCTGAGATGAAGTAGATCGTGAGAGGCACCAGACCGGTTAGGAGAGTAGCCGCCATGTTGACGTTGTATTCCTTCACACCCTGGACCGAGTTCACGATGTTATTGAGCTGCACCGTCATCGGGTAGGTTTCCGGTTTCGTGTAGATCACTCCAAACAGGAAGTCGTTCCAGATGCCCGTAACCTGCAGGATCATAGCGACCACAAAGATTGGCAGCGACATGGGCAGCATGATCTTAAAGTAGATACCCCAGAAGCCTGCACCGTCTACGCGTGCGGCTTTGAACAGCTCTTCTGGCACCGACGAAAAATAATTTCGGAAAAGGAGCGTGAGGATCGGCATACCGAAGATCGTGTGAACGATGACGAGGCCCCAGATTGATCCCATGAGTTGGATACCCAGAAATCCGCCGGTTTCGCGCAAGATGATCACGATTGGATAGATCATCACCTGATAGGGGATGAAGGCTCCGAAGATCAGAATGGTGAAAAAGGTTTCTGAGCCTTTGAAGCGCCAGTTCACAAGGGCATAACCAGATACCGAGGCCACCGCGATCGACACAACGACCGAAGGCACCAGAATTTGAACCGAGTTCCAGAACCCGCGCGATAGACCATCACAGTTCACACCCGTGCACGCTTCGGCCCAGGCTTTGACCCAAGGTTGGAAAGTGACTTCCACCGGTGGGCTGAAGATGTTGCCAAGTCGGATTTCCGGCATGCCTTTCAAGGAGGTGACGATCATCACATAGAGCGGCAGCAGGTAGTACATACATACCACAAGTAGCGTGCCGTAGATCATGATGTTGGTGGACGAGAAGACGCGTCTCGGCTTAGCGCCACGCGGTCCCGTCATGGTGTTTGCGGTCGCGTCAGTCATGTTTCTTGCCTCCGAATTCGAGGTAGGCCCATGGTATCAGGATCACCAACACGCTCAGAAGCATCATTGTTGAGGCCGCAAAACCGAGACCAAGGTTTTGTGAGAGGAACATCTTTTCGATCACGTATTTAGCAGGAACTTCGGACGCGATTCCGGGCCCACCCGAGGTCTGCGCGACAACGAGGTCATAAACTTTGATGATCCCGGACGCGATGATCACGGTCGCCGTCACGAAGACTGGTCGCATCATAGGAATGACGATGAAGATGTAGGTTTTCCATGTCGGAATGCCCTCAACACGCGAGGCCTTCCAAATGTCTTCGTCGATCCCGCGCATACCTGCGAGGAGCAAAACCATAACGAAGCCCGAACCTTGCCAGATACCCGCGATAAGGATGCCGAAGATGACGATCTCCGCGTTATTCAATGGGTCGAAGGCGAAGCTTTCCCAACCCAAGTTACGGACCACATTTTGAAGGCCAAGCTGAGGGTTCAAGATCCACTGCCAGGTCAACCCAGTGACGACGAATGAGAGTGCGAAAGGGTAGAGGATAATTGTTCGGATGGTGTTCTCAAACCGGATTTTTCTGTCGAGCAACGCGGCAAGGATAAATCCGATCACAAAGCTCAAGATTAAAGAGCAGATGCCGTAGATGGCCAAGTTTTCGATGGAGATCAGCCAGCGGTTTTCGCTCCAAAGGCGTTCGTAGTTGTCGAGGCCAACCCATTTGTCGGGCGAGGGTAGAAGGCGCGAACGTGTGAATGAGTGGTAGATCGTCCAAATTGTACAGCCGACGAAGATAACCAAGGCCACCGTGACCATCGGTATTGCTGCGATCTTGGCCGTTAGATTCTTGAAAAGCCGAGACGGTCTTTTGGCGACCTGTCCCATTTGTTCTGCGTTTGCCACCGTGGTTCCCCTTGGCTTTTTGCTTGGCAGCCCCTGGGAAGAGACCGCTTTTTCTTCACGGGCAATTGAGTGAGACCGGGCCTCGCAAGTACTGCAAGGCCCGGTCTAAAGCGCGATTAGTCAGCGCTTGCAATGATGTCGACGTAGCGCGCCTGAGCATCTTCCACGGTGACGCTCTTGTCGTTCCAGAACTCGACCATCAGGTCGTCGATCTGGCTTTGCGTGTCGGCAGAGAAGGAGTTCACGCCGTCCGGGAGGACGTTGCCAGCAGCAAGAATGGCAAGACCCTTTTTCATGCAGTCGTTCGCCGCAGTAAGATCAACGTCGCCGCGAATTGGCAGCGAGCCCTTTTTGAGGTTGAACGCAACCTGAACTTCCTTCGAGATCATCAGCGATGCGAGCTCTTTCTGAGCGGCGGTGATTTCAGGATCGTCGGTGGCAGGGAAGTAGAATGCGTCACCGCCAGTTGCGATGATTTCGTTAACACCCAAGCCTGGGAGGCAAGTGTAGTCTTCGCCAGCAACCTGTTCGGCTACCTGGAATTCACCCTGTGCCCAGTCTCCGTGGATCTGGCCGCCGGCCTGACCGGTGATGACGAGGTTTGTCGCCTGGTTCCAGTCCTGAACGTTGGAGCCTTCTGAGAGAAGACGTGCGGCTGCGAAAGCTTCGAAGACTTTGGTCATCTCTGCGCTTGCGGCTGCGTCATCGTTTTTGTTTGTCAGAACGTCGAGGTAAAGTTCCGTGCCGCCTACAGCGACCATTATTGCGCCAAATGCGAGGTTTGTCTGCCAAGGCTGCTGACCCATCGCCAGCGGAACAACTCCTGCGTCCTGCAGGGCAGGGGCGGCGTCTACAAATTCAAACCAATCGGCAGGGACATCCAGGCCAGCTTTCGCAAATGCGTCGTGAGACAGCCAGAGCCACTGTGGGGAGTGGATGTTGACTGGAACGCAGTAAACGCGACCGTCGAGTGTGCAGGAGTCCAGAAGACGCACTGGGTTGACGAGATCACGCCATCCTTCGGCTTCCGCAACGTCTGTGAGATCAAGCATAAGACCTGCTTCAACCAGTTCTTCAGCCTGACGACCGTGGTTCAGCTGAGTGGCGTGCATTGGGTCACCGCCGAGAATGCGGCTGATGATGATCGGGCGTGCGGTTCCGCCTGAACCAGCGATCGCTCCATCAATCCAAGTGTGTTCGGTTGCGTTAAATGCTTTTGCGAATTCGGAAACTGCTGCTGCTTCACCACCGGAGGTCCACCAATGTGTCACCTCGAGTTCGACAGCCGACGCCGCTGTCGCTGCGCAAATCGCAGTCGTAGCGGCGAGAATGTTACGGATTGCTTTCATTTCTCTCTCCCATTGTAGGCGTTTTTGTTTCACCCACATTTTATCTGGATGCGGAACTTCCGCGCTTGGCTAACCGCTCACCGTGCCGCACGCGTTAGCCGGTGCCGCTTCGTGTAATCGATTACAAATATTCATTGACTGGCGCGAGATTCGTGTCAAGCATTAATACGAAACCGCCGAAACCGAAGTATTCCCAAGTTTGACTATGAGCCAAAAAGCCCCGCAAATTAAAGACGTTGCTCGTGTCGCAGGCGTTTCAACCGCGACTGTGAGTCGTGCGCTCTCGTCGCCCGAAAAGCTGACAGAAGCGACCCGTGAGGCGGTTTTTGAGGCCGTTCGCGCAACTGGTTACCGGGTGAACAAGGCGGCAAGAGCGCTTCGAAAGCAAAGTGCAAACGCCGTATTGGTCTTGGTGCCTAACCTCGGAAACCCATTTTTCTCTCAGATTCTTGCCGGGATCACAGAGGAATTCGCGAAATCCGAAATCTCCGTGCTAATTACAGACTCGAACCATCTCCCTAGCCATGACATGCGGCTCGCCGATTACTTCCTGGACGGTCGGATTGATGGGTTAATTTTGCTTGATGGAGGTGTGCGTGCCGAGGAGATCTCTGCGTTGGCTGGTGAGGGTTTTGGCAATCGAGTCACGCTGGCTTGTGAATGGATTGTGGGTATCGATCTGCCTTCCGTCCGTAGTGACAATGAGAAGGGCGCGCGTTTAGCCATCCGTCATTTGTACGATCTTGGGCATCGAAAAATTGCGCATATCACCGGGCCAGCTGACAATGTTTTGACCCACGCGCGGCGCGCCGGGATGATTGCGGAACGCGAAAGTCTAGGGCTTCCGGTGCGTGACGAATGGATCATTCGGGGAGACTTCTCTCTATCTTCCGGACGCTTAGCGGCTGAAGCTATAGTGAATATGAAGGATAAACCTACCGCGGTATTTTGTGCTTCAGATGAGGTGGCCTTGGGCCTCATTGCTGGCCTGAACGGGCTAGGGATGCGGGTTCCGGAGGATATCTCGGTTGTCGGCTTCGACGGCATCGAGCAAGCTGAACACTTCGTGCCGGCGCTGACCACTATTCAGCAAGACCGAGTCGCTTTAGGGCTCCGGGCCGCTCAAATGCTGATCGCACAGATGAAGGGTATTGAAACGGCTAAGTCTGAATCCGTCCAATTTGTGGACGTTGAACTGATGATCCGAGAAAGCACTGCACCGGCGAGAGGCTAAAGCCTGTCGTTGTAGGACGAAATCGAAAATCGGAAGCAGACCACGCAGGTCAATAGGGGCTTAACGGCCCCAAATTCTTACCGGTCCACAATCCATATGGACGAAGTTTGAGCGGGAATATTTTCCGACACCGCCGGCGGAACAAGAGATTGCCGCACGCGAAATCTGAGAAACAGACCGGCCATGCAAGCGAAGATCTGCCGCCTGGCCTTTCATATGTAGTGAATTACGAGCGACGGAGCCCGAGCGTGAGCGCAGCATCGAGTTCGTTTTGGGTGAGCGATATCCGGACAGCATCAAGAATGGAGTGTCAGCATCCAGCAGTCGATGCGAAGCCGCAAAGATGTCGATGGCGCGCGTATCAATGTTAATGACACCGTCTGTACGCCAGTCGCGCATGAAGTAGTTCACTTCCGCGAGTGCTTCCGGGATGTACTCGCCCTCGATCCAGTAAATGGTATCGACACTTTCGCCTGAGCGCCCGGAATGCATGCGAATGCGGCGAATGTCGCCAGCGCCTTTCAGGAAACCAAATGCGTTGCTGTAGGTCGGTGCCGCTGCAACAGTGGTTGCTGCGAACGCACCAAGCAAACCGCGTCGGGAGATTCCCATCGAAGGTGTCTTTGTCATTCTGCCTATTGCGTCCCGTCTTTTTCCACCGATCAAGCCGGCGGTATATGCCCATCCCCAGGCAATTTTTCTATGCCACGCTGATTACGCAGAGGAAACACTGTTAAGTTGCAATTTGAAACAATCGGCGAAAATCGGCGGAAATTTGCTCAAAAATAGAGCAAGCGCCTGAATATTGAAGTGCCGCGTCGCCGCAACGGTCGTTTGGAAATCTGTGACGCTTACGGTTTTGTGAGTGGACTTTTGGCAGTCTGAAAAGTCATCCCAAGCTGACCCATCGAAAGAAGATTCTTGATAACGTAGGCTGCCATGACTTTTGTATATCGTATTTCCTTATTTTCCTTCTTGAGCATTCTGGGCTTTGGCTTAGTTGCCACCACGCCCGCATCAGCTCAGAGCCTTGCTACCAAGCAGGCTATTGCCGAAGCTGCTGCTTCTGACAAGGATGTCGCGGCTTTCTACAAGGAAATTG
>CAYPVG010000222.1:0-3483 GCA_964414085.1 uncultured Boseongicola sp.
GTTGTCGAGACGCGATTTGAAGGCGGCGAGGATGCTAGCCTTCGTGTTGTCACGAACCGCGATGATGAATGGGAAACCGAATTTTTCGGTGTATGCGGTATTAAGTGCTGTGAATTCTGCGCGTTCGTCGTCTGTCAGCGCATCGAGCCCCGCGGATGCCTGTTCGGCGGTGCTTTCAGCGGTGAGGCGTTTCGCGGCGGCGAGTTTGCCGGCGAGATCGGGGTGCGCGTTCAGGACACCTAGGCGTGCGGCCTCGGACGCGCTGCGGAAGGCGCGCGCGAGCGCGGAGTGAACACCCGTGGCTGAGTTGTGCATTGCTCCGAGTTCAAACGCGTGCGCACACTCTGCGATCCAGGGCGAGTGCTCGAAAATGCCGCCAAAGGTATCGACGAAGGCATCGCGGGGCATCTCGCTTGGGGTTTGATCGGCCAAAGGGGGATGCATGGATGCCCAGTGGTCCGCGATTTGCTCGCGCGTGGCGAACCAAACGCCGTCATGGGACCTCATGTAGTCTATCGCGCGCCTTAAGGCCGCGACTCGTCCCGGACGTCCGACGAGGCGGCAATGGAGGCCAATAGAGAGCATCTTGGGCGTGCCCGCCTGCCCTTCGGCGTAGAGCGTGTCGAAGCTGTCCTTGAGGTAGTTCTCAAACTGATCGCCCGCGTTGAAGCCCTGTGGCGTAGCAAAGCGCATGTCGTTTGCGTCGAGCGTATAGGGCACGATGAGTTGATGCCTTCGGCCGAACCGCATCCAGTAGGGTAAATCGTCTGCATAGCTGTCGGCGACGTAGGCGAAGCCGCCCTCCTCAGCTGCGAGGCGCACGGTGTTCATGGATGTACGTCCTAGGTACCATCCACGCGGTCGCTGGCCGGTGACCTCCGTGTGGAGGCGTATGGCTTCAAACATATGGGCGCGTTCGTCGGCTTCGGAGAAGTCTTTGTATTCGATCCACTTGAGGCCATGAGAGGCAATTTCCCAACCTGCGGATTTCATAGCTGCGACTTGTTCTGGAGCACGTGCGAGCGCTGTTGCGACACCGTAGACTGTAATCGGAGTGTCCGAGAGCAGACGATGCAAACGCCAGAACCCGGCGCGCGCGCCGTATTCGTAAATGGTCTCCATATTCCAATGGCGTTGACCAGGCCAAGCGGCAGCACCTACGATTTCAGACAGAAAGGCTTCTGAGCCAGCGTCGCCATGAAGGAGGTTGTTTTCGCCGCCCTCCTCATAGTTAAGCACGATCTGTACGGCGATCTTTGCACCGTTTGGCCACTGCGGGTCAGGCGGTGTTGCCCCGTAGCCGGACAGATCGCGAGGGTATCTTGGCGAGTTGTTCATTGGCCGTCTCCTTAGCGGGCTTGTCTTCCCTGATAATCCGGGGTTCTGTCGAGGGGAAGTGCAAGGAGAACTAAGACATGGCAGGATGGTTGTCGACGCATGTGCTAGATACCGCGCGAGGGTGCCCGGCGGAGGGATTGGAGATCTTGCTTTATCGGGTCTCCGGCAATTCTCATCGTAAGATTGCGGAGTCCGTGACCAATGCTGACGGCCGGACGGACACGCCAATTTTGCCAGAAGAGAAATTCAAGATCGGAACCTATGAACTGGTCTTTAAGGCAGGCGACTATTTGCGCCGAACAGGTCAAGCTGGAACGGAACCGCTCTTTCTAGATCAAGTGCCAATCCGCTTCGGGATGAGCGAAGACACCCACTACCACGTGCCCCTTCTACTATCGCCATATGGGATGAGCACCTATCGGGGCAGCTGATGTTCGAAGTTGTCGACGTCTCAAAACTCGTCGCATTTTCAGGTATTTGGCTGGCAGCTGCTTTGACTCCGGGCGCAAACGTTGCATTCACGGTTTCAGTTTCCACGCGATATGGGTTTTGGGCGGGCATCACGGGCGCAATGGGTTTCGTCACTGGGGCTGTGATCTATTCGCTTTTGGTAATTTTCGGATTGAACCTGATTTCGGCTTGGTTTGCGCCGATTATTGAAGTCTTACGGTGGATCGGGACAGCCTATCTGTTGTGGCTAGCTTGGAAGCTCTGGCATGCTCCTGCAACTGAGTTGGAAACTCGGGACGTGACCAAAACGAGCTATCTGAAGCTCTATCTTCAAGGACTGCTCGTTTGCATGACCAACCCAAAGGCAATCATCTTTTTTGCAGTGCTGATCCCTCAGGCAATTGATACTGCGCTACCTGTTCTACCGCAGTTCGTGGCAATTATTTGTGCGGGTGCACTGATGTCGCTGAGTGCCCAGACTCTATACGCAGGATTAGGGCATGGATTGGGGCGAGCGATTCCCAGTCCGAAAGCGCGAGTAGTTGTGAACCGGATCATCGCTGTGATTTTTGTGATGGGCGCGGTTGGCCTTGCGACGGCTGCCCTGCCGGAAAGCGTTTGAACAAAGCAACTCGGTCATGAATTTGACTTGGGGGCGCGACGGCACATTTGAAACTCTATGCGGTATGCTTTTTTATCATTCTGCCTTTTACTTGGAGCGCTTGCTCCGGTGCATGCGCTCGATCTTCAGCTGACAAACCGGTATGCCCTGAATCGACCAGCAAGCCTTGAATATGATCCGGCGTTTTGTGGGTTGTGGATCGCGAACGAAGGCCCCGAAGCCATTCTTGTCACGCTAGATGGACTGGAATTGCGCAGGGTGGGTTCCGATTTGTATCGGATCAAAGCGATTGCGCTTGATGGAAACAACCTGATCGTTGCCGACGGTGGCGGACGGTTTCAGCGGATTTCAAAGAATGGCGACACGTTGAGTGAGCCGTTTCGTATTGAAGGTGAGTGGGCTGACACCGAAGGCATGGTTGTGTTGGAAGATGGGACCGTTATCACGGTCGAGGATGATCCCGAGCACATGACGTGGATGTCACCAAACGGAGAAATACTTCGTCGTATCAATACGTTGTCTCTCGATCCTCCACTTTACGAAGCGCAGGGTATCGCACGGGACCCACGTACGGGGCATCTTTTGATCGTGGACGACCTCGAGGGATCAAACAGTCTCTATGAATTCGATGCCGAGGGCGCATTGCTGAACACGGTGTCTCTGCTGGAGTACGGGATTGACCCTGAGGGTATCGCGATACGGCCGGGGTCAAACGAGCTCTTCATCGCGTTTGATCAAGGGGCGTCCATTGCGAGCTTCATCTACACGCCCACCCTGCCTGAAGGTACCGAAGAACTTCCCCCCGGTGCGGATTGCATGATGTTCTAGGCTTGCGTTTCACATGCCATTTGCCTTTCATGGATGCGCTGTAGTCTGGAGCTTCTCACGTCCATGTATGATTTCGCCGTTCTTTGGTCTTGGACCGAATTTGCAGTCCGCTGGTTGCATGTCGTTACGGCAATTGCTTGGATCGGCTCCTCGTTCTACTTCATCGCGCTCGATCTCGGTCTGCGCGCCGCGCCCAACCTGCCGAAGGGCGCGCATGGCGAGGAGTGGCAGGTCCATGGCGGCGG
>CAYPVG010000223.1:0-3813 GCA_964414085.1 uncultured Boseongicola sp.
GAAGAGACGTTAATTTTTGCTTTTCATCCCGTTTGATACGGGCCCCGTTGGGCCCAAGATCGTACTCGGCGCGGTCTTCTGCACCTGATTTCTCACTTTTATTGCGGGCTTCGGCGGCTTGCCTCAGTCGCGTTGTCAAAACCTCATCAGCAGCACCGGAAAAGTCTTCCAACGCGTCGTCCAGTTCGCGCATCGCGCCACGGCGCGCTGCGAGCTTGGCGAGTTCTTCGGCCACAGAGAGTTCGGCAACATCTTGTCCCGCTCCGGAGCGGACCCCGGGTGCAATTTGCACATGGCGCGCATGCGTCAGCTTTTCAAGGGCATCTTCGCCGCAAATTGCAGTGATTTCGTCGGTTGTGCCGCCGCCAGTTTGCAACAACGCCAAACGAACCGCGTCGTGTTCGGGGCGGGTAGTTGTCAGACGTTCGAGATCGGCTGTGAATTGGTCGACAAGATCAGGGTGACGCACGAGTGTGGCCAGGATCACAGCCTCGCGCAGCTGGTCTTCGAAAGCGGACCCGGCTGCTGCGAGCGCGCTCATTTTCGTTTCGGCCATTGGGATGGCAGGGCCTTTGCCGAATGATCGGCCAAACCTTGTGCCGCCACCCCCGGTCTGTCGGACCGGGCGAGCGCCGTCGAAGAGTTGGCGACGGAGGCGGTTAATCTCGTCCCCATAGTGTCGACGGAGAGACGGGTCGCGGACTTGTTTGATGGCTTCCCGAAGCGCACGGTCGAGGGCAGCCTTGCGTTCGGGGCTGTCGAAGGATTTGCCTTCGGTTTCGCGACGCCAGAGCAGTTGCACCATTGGCAAGGCGTCTTCCAAGAGGCGACGTATGGCCCCTGCCCCTTCTGTTCGGAGCACGTCGTCGGGGTCGAGTCCTTCTGGCATCAAACAAAAGCGCAGAGATTTACCCGCTTCGATGAGCGGCAGCGCGAGATCGATCACGCGCATGGCGGCGCGCAGTCCTGCGGTGTCGCCGTCAAGCGCGATGATAGGTTCGTCGGAGATGCGCCAGAGAAGGTGTAGCTGGTCTTCGGTGACGGCGGTGCCCAAAGGGGCGACGGTGGCGGTGAAACCGGCTTCGGCCAGCGCGATAACGTCCATGTAGCCTTCAGCTACGACGAGCGGTGTTCCTTTGCCAGCAGCTTCACGTGCGGGGCCGTGGTTGTAGAGGCTGCGGCCTTTGTCAAAGAGCTCGGTTTCCGGCGAGTTCAGGTATTTCGCGTTGTCGCTTGGGTCCATCGCGCGACCACCGAAGGCAATTGCTCGGCCACGAGCGTCGCGGATCGGGAACATGATGCGATTGCGGAAGGAGTCGTAGGGGCGCTTGCCTTGGTTGGACGGCTTGGCAAGACCGGCATCAAGGATGAGGTCCTCGCTCACACCTTTGCCAGTCAGGTGATCCCAAAGTCCTTGCCATCCGTTCGGCGCGAAGCCGATTTCCCAGCGGTCTTGCGCGGCTTCATCCAACCCGCGGCCTTTCAGGTAATCGCGCGCCTCTCCCGCCCCGGCGGTTTTGAGACTAAGGCGGAAGAACTGGACGGCTTGCTCCATGACGTCGGCCAATTGGCTACGCCTGTCGGCTTTGGCCTGCGCCTGCGGGTCGCGGGCGGGCATTTGCATGCCAACTTCGCGGGCAATGATCTCAACAGCTTCGATGAACGTGACGTTTTCGGTTTCCTGCACGAAGTTCACGACGTCACCTTTGGCGTGGCAGCCAAAGCAATAGTAGTAGCCCTTTCGCTCATCCACATGAAAAGACGCGGTTTTTTCCTGATGGAACGGGCACGGCGCCCACATGTCGCCTTTGCCTTGATTGGATTTCCGCTGGTCCCACATGACTTTACGGCCCGCAACCTGCGCCATGGAGGCACGTGTTTTCAGCTCGTCAAGGAAACCGGGTGGGAGACTCATGGGTGCTAATATTGGGTCTCGCGCAGGAAGTGTCGAGTCGGCAAAAGCAAAGGGCGGAGACCCTGAGGTCCCCGCCCTTTTTGTTTCTGTCCCTGGTTGGCTTAGTAGACCATGCGAGCGGGCCAATCCACGTTTGACCCGAACGCATGCAACACCGACCCTGGGCAACCTTGGAAGGTAGCCAAAGAGGTTCCGTCGATCTCGCCCCCGGTGATAACTGAAGCCCCAACATGACCGATGGCCTGCGCCGCGAAGTTCAAGTCCCCGGCTGCAATGATCTGTCCGCCGAGCAATTGCATCTTGGCGGCAAACCTCATGCTGCCACGTGTGATAATCGTCGCGCCCCCATTGCCTCCACACGCCGTCATATTGCCAAGTGAGAAACCTGCAGAGTTGGTCGCAATGGAACGGTCGCTGGTACTGTCTGTAATTATCGTTGCATTCCGAATGTCAGCACCGTCTGCAAAGTCAAGCTCGCAATCGGTGTGAATAACGACGTTTTCATAACGGTCAGCTGAAATGTCCAGAGTCGTTCCCCCGCAGTCCACAACGTTGATGGCGTTGGCGTACAAGCAATCCGGGTGGAACGTTGTACAATTTGTCGGGCTAATAGGGTCGGTCGACTTCTTGCCCTTACCTTTGACGGGGGTAACGGTGATGTACTTCACGTCAGTTGGGTCCGTGATGTAGCTCCGGGTGTGAGGGTTTACGTTGACGTTCGTAGTTGAGCTGTAAATGCCGGCGATCACTTCGGTGATGAAATTGTCTACGTCTAACAGATGAACACCATCCCGGCGCGCATTGTATAGACCGGGGTTCGAGCCCCAGCCAGAATTCGGAATGGTCAGATCGTTCAATGTCGGCATCGAGACGATCACAGGGAATTCGAGAGACGGGTCAGACTGAAAAGTATTGCCGTTGTTGAATTCCACATGTGAGCTGGACCGAATGCAAAAACCATCCGTGAATGTGTTTCCGGACTGCATGTCTACGCGGCCAGATGCATAGAAACCATCGCCGACACATGGCGGGTCACCGTTGATAAAGATGGCTTCTGTTTTTACATCGAAGTCGTTGAAGCCGATAAGTCGAAGGAGCAGGCTGCTAACGGGGTTCGCGTTTTCGCTCAACCGGCTGGTAATGACCCATGCGGCGTCGTCCCAATCATCATTAGTTTGGAACTGTTCTGTCGTTTCGTAGAATGTGCCGAAATATATGTCCTCAGCGCGAAGAACATCGCCATATAGGCCGGTTGGCATGTTCGCTTTTGCAAGGTCCAGAGCTTTCTGTCGTGCTTCCGCCGGAGTGTCACCGTTCTTGTAGGAAGCGATTGCCGCGTGAGCGGCCACATCGGATGCTACCTGGAGGTGATTTCGAGCGGAAATCAGGTTCGCCATGTCGATGCCAATGCCGCCCAAAATCGCGAGCGTTAGCACGAGGTACATGTTCAGGAGCGAAATCGCGCCGCTTTCCTCATCGCGGCACGCGCTGAAACGTTTTTTCCAAGACTTAGAAACAAGGTTCATGGCTCAGAGCTCCTTGAATTGTTGTGCTTTAACAACGACGTTCGCCTGTCCAAGTTCCGAGAGAATCTTGAAGGGACCGCCAAAGTCCTTTGCGGGGACGCGCACGTAAGTTGTAATCAGATTGTCAGTAACGCTCGACTGGACGTCCACGTTCGGGCTGAGAGTTGACAGGGCATCTTTAATGTAGGCCCGCACTTCGGTCTCGCTATTGAGTTCACCGATCGAGTAGGCGCGCGTCGCATGCTGCGCCGCATCAAGGGCGACAGCCTGACCAAAGAAGATCATGGCAAACTGACCACCTGCCATACAGGCGAGAACGAAGAACGGCACCCAAAGCACGATCTCAATCGTGACGGCACCATCTTCACGCGA
>CAYPVG010000224.1:0-3114 GCA_964414085.1 uncultured Boseongicola sp.
CCGTATATGTATCACTGCCATATCTTGGAGCATGAGGACTGCGGAATGATGGGGCAGTTTTCGGTGACCGCTTAGACAACGCGCCTTAGGCTTTCCGAAAGTCGGCGAGCGCCTCTTTGATTTTAGTGCGAAGCCATAGGTGGCTTGGTGTACTGGACGTTCTTGGATGCCAGGCCATGCTCAACCGGAGCGGCGACATTTTGATTGGCAGTTCGTAGCATTCCAATCCGAGTCTAACTGCCTGATCTCTAGCAAGTTGCATCGGAATTACGCCGATCAAATCACTGCCGTCCACCGTGTGCATCACGCCAGAGAACGTGTTGACACTCATCGCGACATTTCTTGAACGTCCCATGGTCGCCAGGATTTGGTCCACAACCCCCAAAAACCCGCCTTGCGTTGAGTACAAAACCTGGGGCAGGTCGCAAAACAGATCTAGTGGAATATCATCGTCTGGACCTATCTCTGCAGCCCTGAGGCGTCGATTGTCCCCTCGGGCGACGATTACAGATTGCATATTGAACAAGAATTCAGTTTCGAGATGGTCAGGAGTCAGGAAATCCGGACCAAGCATCACTGCTGCATCCCCGGCACTTACCGGGGCAGAGTAGTTTTCGGGATGTCCCTCGATCATTTGAACTCGCACGTAGGGGGCATCAGTTGAGATGGATTGTGAGAGACGCGGCATCAGCAGGCTCGCGAAGAAGTCGTTGCTTACAATCGTGAAGTCCATTTTGGCAGAGGCGGGATCAAACCGTGCTGGCTCAAGAGCGGTTTCCAAATTCTCAAGGGCGACGGCGACTGGTTCGGCAATTGATGCCGCATAGTCTGTCGGTTCCAATCCGGATCGGGAACGCACAAACAACGGGTCGTCCAATGCTCGTCTGAGCCGGCCCAGTGCGGCAGAAACCGCTGGTTGAGACAATCCAATTTTTTCACCGGCCGCCACTGTTGAGCCCTCGGTGATGAGGGCATCGAGAACGCGCAGAAGGTTTAGGTCGAGATTTCTAAAATTCATGATGTAAATAAATACTATAAACACAATTCGTTTTTCAAATACTACTTGCGCTGATAGCACCCATTCATCGAAGGCGCTTTCGTTTCTCAATGCTCAAAAAAAAATCGAACAGGAAGAAACGATGAAAGATACAGTGAACGAACCAGAAGTACTGGAATGGATCGGGTCGAAATTTCGCTCTGTCCTGAGCACTGCGGACTGTGAAGGCCGCTATGCGATTGTAGAAATTGTGTCAGCCCCCAACACCGGGCCACCGCGACATATCCACCAAGAAGAGGATGAGCTGTTCTATGTCTTGTCCGGAGTCCTGGAGTTCTGGATTGAAGGCGAAACGATCATAAAGTCCGCAGGCCAGACCGCGTTTGTGCCGCGCGGAACGGACCATACATACCGTGTGGCGTCGGATCAGCCCGCGCGATTCCTCACCATTCACAGCCCAGGCGGATTCGACGACTTCATTGATGAGATTGTTTCGAACGGCTACCAGATTCCAAACGACATGCCTGCCGTCATTGAAATCGCTGCACGATACAATTGCGTCTTCACGGGGCCGCCACTAGGCGCGGAAAATGGGGAGGGATCGTAAGATGACAAACGTTGCAAAAGTCGCGATGTCGGCGGCAGTTCTCTTCATGGTGCTTGGAATGGCGTGGGGCATTCAGATGTCGGCAACTCACGACCACACTTTGTCACCGGCCCACGGTCACTTGAACCTACTCGGCTTTGTCATGATGTCCGTAATTGCCTTGTATTATGCTGTCACGCCCACTGCTGGCACCAGTAGGATCGCCCGCATTCATGTGGGACTGACGATGGTTGCAATCGCGATTTTGATCCCTGGTATCGCGATGGCTATCAGCGGGGCCGGGGAAACGCTTGCGAAAATCGGATCGGTTCTAAGTCTTTTGTCTGTATTGGTTTTTGGCTGGATTGTTCTCAAATTTGGTATGGGCGCACCGAGAGAGGCGATTGCCTCGGACAATTGACAGCGCCGCTGACATTCCTGCTTAGTGAGATCGTCCGGGCTCCCGCCAATGGCTGGGAGCCCAGTCGTTTTGGAGATCAGATCACTCGTGGCAGCCGAAGTTAGCCAAATCACAGGTCGCAACCAACGTTCGCCGGTCGAAATCAGGCGGGTGGACCAGTTCGAACTGGATCAAACGGTTTCGGTCGGCTCTGACATTGTGCTGAAAGACGAGTGGTCTCTGTATTGCCTCGATGCTGAAAATGAGATGGCTGTCTTTGTCGAGACGCCGCCGGAGGCGGACTTGCTAGCTGCTCCGTTCTTGTATGCCGAGCAGTTCGCAACTGCAGAGCGTGTCGCGAAGGTGCCTTTTGAAGATCTGCCCAAGTTAGCGGGTCAAATACCACCGCCTCGCAACCTCACTATCCTCATGTCGACAGGTCGGTGCGGCTCCACTCTGGCTTCCCGCATATTATCGCATGTTCCCGGTGTTTTGAGCATTTCGGAGCCTGATTGGCCGACCAACTTGGCATTCGCCCGCTTTGATACCGACAAGAGAATGCGAGATGAATTGATCCGCGCATGCATGCGATTGACGTGTAAACTTCCTGCGGCTTCAGAGGCCACAACCGTGGTCATCAAGCCGCGAAGCGAGATGATGTCGCAAGCGGTGGCCTACGTTGAAGCGCTCAAAGATTCACAAGGTGTGTTCTTGTACCGGGACTGTCAGGGATACGTGAATTCCATCTATCGCTTCGCCCAACGCGTGCTCAACAAGCTTGACCACGAGCGTGGGAGCGAGGAGTGGGAGCTGATCCGTAACTTCACGACAATCGGTGCGCCAGAGTCGGTGTTGGATGATTACTTCTCGAAAGATCACGAAATTGGCGTCGTTGATCTTATGACGCTGGGATGGGTCTTAAGGATGCGGGCATATACGAATGCATCGAATTCTGGGATGAAAGTCACACCTATTCATTATTCCGATTTAAATGCAGACCGCGAGACCAGCACGCAGCGTTTGTTGGAAGCGTGCGGCGTTTCAAATGAGTACGCCCAACTAGCTATGAAAGGTTACGAGGGAGACTCGCAGGCGGGTTTGCGGGATATGGATATCACAAAGGGCGAACCC
>CAYPVG010000225.1:0-2609 GCA_964414085.1 uncultured Boseongicola sp.
TCCCCAACCCGAAGCGGAACCCCGTTCCACTGGGCGCCGTGGCTTGATGTGTAGCGGCCCGTGTAGAACGACATCCTCGATGCCCCGCAGACAGGCGACTGCACGTAAGTGTTGGTGAACCGGACGCCCATCTGCGCAACCCGATCAAAATTCGGCGTGTGAAGACGCGGGTGTCCCGCGCAGCTCAGATAGTCGAAGCGGAGCTGATCATACATGACAAACAGGATGTTCACGGGTCTCAGAACCTTCCGGGCAGATGAACGCGTTGGTTTGGTTTTAGGCTGCGCTGGTCCGTCAACACAAGGCGTCCGCGTGCATGCTGCTCCGAGTTGGGTGCCCTCCTCAGTGCTTCCCGCCGCTTGCGAGTACAAATCAGACATCGGTTGCTTAGTGACCGAAGACTCGAACGCGCTCTCCCGCTCTGACGCCGTCTCTACGCAAGATCAATTGGCGGGAAGACGTCACCCTTTCCGAGGCCGTCTCTCCCTCAGGTCCTTTGGATCGATCGCAAAGAGATATGGTTGCGAATTCATTTGTCAGATGAAGTCTCGGAGTGCGCGTATCCCCCACCCCATCAAGTATTCTATCTACGAGCGGCGGCGTCGCCTCCGCCTTTCTGCCGTTTCCACCGCGGCCATTCTAGGATCTTAATATACTGTTTTTAAAATGTTTTTTATCTCATCTCGATCTCTGACATCACAGGAGGATGAAAAACAAAGCACCAATTGAGGTACGCACCTCAAATTTCTCTAGACTTGAGGTGCGTACCTCATATAGCGTGGAACTGTGCCGCGATTCGTCCTGATAGTAAGCGGCGGACAAACGGGAGGATTGAATGTCTTATTCGAAACTGGCCACTGCCAGCGTCATCGCAATTGCTGCCACAGGGGCTGCATCGACGGCGCAAGCGGAAGATCTGACGCTCTGCTGGGCGGCATGGGATCCAGCCAACGCACTGGTCGAACTTTCTAAAGAATTCGAGGCCCAATCGGGTCACAATATGAACTTTGAATTTGTGCCATGGCCCAATTTTGCTGACCGCATGCTGAACGAGCTGAACTCTGGTGGCAAACTTTGTGATCTTCTTATTGGCGACAGCCAGTGGATCGGTGGTGGCGCAGAGAACGGCCACTACGTGAAACTCAACGATTTCTTCGACAGCGAAGGCATCTCGATGGACGACTTCGCTCCGGCGACCGTCTATGCGTACTCAACCTGGCCGAAGGGCACTCCAAACTACTATGCCCTGCCCGCTATGGGCGACGCGAACGGCTGGTTCTATCGCAAGGACTGGTTCGGGCGTGAAGACATCCAGGCAGCCTACAAAGACGCCACGGGACAGGACTTGCGTGAGCCTCAATCACAAAGAGAGATGCTTCAGATCGCGCAGTTCTTCCAAGGGCGCGAAATTGACGGAAAGACCGTCTACGGCGCTGCGATCTTCACGGAGCGTGGTTCCGAGGGCATCACCATGGGCGTGACGTCTGCGCTTTATCCTTGGGGCTTCAAATACGAGAATACGCCAGGGTCTTACGACATGGAAGGTGCAGTGAACTCCCCAGAAGCCGTGGAAGCTCTCGAGTTCTACAAAGAGTTCTACGAGACCGCGACGCCTCCGGGCTACACCAACTCGTATATGGGTGAATCTCTTGATGCATTTAAGTCGGGTCAGGTGGCTATGGCCATGAATTGGTTTGCCTTCTTCCCAGGTCTTTATGCAGACCCGGCGACAGGTGGCGATAAGATCGACTTCTTTGTGAACCCACCACAGAACATCGCGGCATCGACGCTGGGTGGTCAGGGTATTTCTGTTGTGAGCTACTCGGACAAGCAGGACGCAGCACTTGAGTACATCAAGTGGTTCTCCCAGCCTGGAGTGCAGGCGAAGTGGTGGGAACTCGGCGGGTATTCTGCGCATAACTCGGTCCTTCAGGATCCGGGCTTTGTAGACAGCCAGCCGTTTGCGGGTGACTTCCTCGATGCGATGGATGGCGTTCTCGACTTCTGGCAGGAGCCTGCCTACGCCGAACTTCTCCTTGCGATGCAGAAGCGCGTCCACGACTACGTCGTCGCGGATCAAGGCACAGCCCAAGAAGCGCTCGACAAGCTGATCGAGGATTGGACAGAAGTCTTCGAGGACGAAGGTAAGCTCTAATCCAACACGTCGGCGCGCGGCGCAAGTCGCCCGCCGAAACAAACTTAGCGCCGGGATAACCGGTCCCGGCGCACCAACTTAGAGACAGGCCGAGCACATGTCTGACCGGACAATAGATCGCGTTGCAGCGTCAACGCCCGCTCCAGTTGCGCGCAAAATCAGAGGGCTTTCCGATCGAGCAATCGCCTGGATTTTCGTGGCCCCGACGATTTTCCTGCTTCTCGCGATCAACATCTTTCCCTTGATTTGGACGATCCGACTGAGCTTCACGAACTCCCGGGCCAACCGCCTCAATCGCGAACCGGAGTTCATTGGCCTCAGGAACTACGAGCGCATTCTCACCGATAGCGACATCTGGCTGAATATGCAGGCCACGGCGCATTTCCTTTTCTGGACGATCTTCTTTCAGGTTTTGATTGGCTTCACGCTCGCTTGGCTCATCAACAAGAAATTC
>CAYPVG010000226.1:0-2789 GCA_964414085.1 uncultured Boseongicola sp.
GCGTCGTCTTGCGTGAGCGATCACCGGCAGGTAACACCGGTGGGCGCATCGCACAAGCAACGGGCCACCATGGACGATACGTCGCCAACCCTGCTTCTCACCAGACCGGCCGCGCAATCTGAGTCATTTCTGGCGGATTGCGAGAGGGTGCTTGGTCGGCGTATTCCGTCGGTAATTTCCCCACTTATGCGCATCGAACCTACGGGCACGGTTCCGGACCTTGATGCGTTCCACACCCTTATTGTGACGTCGTCCCATGCTGTGCGTCGATTGGCGGAAGAGGGCGCGCTGCGTGGACGCCGTGTGATGTGTGTTGGCGAAGCAACCGCCGCGCTGGCTCGGGAACATGGAGCGGAGGCGCAAGCGTTGGGGCGTGATGTGCTTGAACTTATGGACAATAGCGCTTCGGTGTCTTCACCGTGTTTGTACGTGCGAGGTCGGCATGTTCGGACAGATCTTGTCGAGGCGCTGAACGCCAGGGGGTGCGATGCGCAGGAGGTGATCGTTTACGATCAAGTGTCGGTACCAATGAGCCGTGCTGGCGTATCGTTGCTGCAAGGAACTCAACCTGTCGTGATCGCGCTTTTCTCACCAAGAAGTGCCGAGCTTTTGTGCAAAGCAGCGACAATTTCAGCACCGTTGAAAGTTATCGCGATAAGTGAGGCGGTTGCGGCGGCATGGGAGGGTGACGGGACGCCGGAAGTCGTGCATGAGCCGTCATCTGCGGCGATGTGCGCGGCTGTGGCGGCTGCCTTTTAGGCAAGTTTCCTTGTTGTCAGTGGTGTCGCGCACTAGAGTCGCCTGTGGTGTTGTCATGTTGGTCCAGTCGCGGGCCAGGTTTAGGGAGATTGTGGCTTGTCCAACGATCAGAATGCGTCCAAAGACCCGGAAAACAATGAAAAACCAGAAGAAATTGACACCGAACTGACCTCGGGCGCGGGCGAAAAAGAGCAGAACGAGACACCCGAATCGGCTGATGCGGAACTGTCCGAAGATGCGGAGTCAGGTGTGTCAGCCGAAGTTGACACCGAAGAATCTGAGCAAGAGATAGAAGATGCGGTCCTTGTGGTAGAAGCGGACGCTGCGGAGACAGAGTCGGAGGCCGGGGATGCAGAGGTTGATGAGGCCGATTTGTCTGTGCCTGGCGCCATCACCAATATCGAGACGCCAGCAGCCTCCACGCCACCGACATCCGCGCCCGCCGTTATTGAAGCCGGGCCGTCGACCTTTGGGTTGGTGTTCGGCGGTCTTATTGCCGGTGCCATCGGATTTCTCATAGCGACATTTGCCGTTCCTGAAGGGTGGCCAAATCCACCTGCAGAGCCGAACGGTGCTTTGCAAGCTGCGCTTGATGCCGAGACAGCTCGTGTTGATGCCTTGGAGCAGCGCATCACTGAACTGGCTGAGGTCGAACCGCAAGTCGTCTCAGTAGGTGAAGTTGATCTGTCGCCGCTGACGACAGACATCGCAACCTTATCCGGCCGCATTGATGCGTTGACTGAACAACTTGGAGCGAGCGCTGAGCGCATCGCGGTTCTTGAAGAACGGCCTGTTGCCTCAGAAATCGAAGCACCCGAGGTAAATTTCAACGCCGAAATGGATCAATTCCGCTCGGAACTTGAAGCTGCGGCGGCGGCCGCGCGTGCCGAAATGGAGGCCGCTCAAGCGCGAGCAGCCGAAGTAGAGGCAGAAGCCGCTCGTGCGGCAGAAGAGGCTGAGCGGGCTGCAGAAGTGACTTTGCAACGCGCGGCCTTGGCCGAAATCAGCGCAGCTTTGGAAAGTGGATCGCCGTTTGGAGAGCCACTCACACGCATACCTGACGCTCCCAATGCATTGGCGTCTGTTGCGGAGCAAGGCATTCCGACGCTCGCGAGCCTGCGGAGTGAGTTTCCAGACGTTGCACGAGCGGCTCTTCGCGAAGTGCAGAGCGTTCCGGCCGACGCGCCGGCCACCCAACGATTGACGGCGTTCCTTCGACAGCAGACCAATGCGCGGTCGTTGACTCCCCAAGAGGGAGATGATGCGGACGCAATCCTGTCACGAGCAGAGGGAGCATTGCATGGCGGTGATCTTTCAGGTGCGCTCGCCGAGCTGTCAGCACTGCCCGATGGTGCAATCGGTGCCATGAGTGATTGGCTCACCAAGGCAGAAGCGCGGGCGTCGGCTGTGGATGCAGCACAGTCGCTGGCAGAAAATTTGAATTAGGGAAGGCTTTTTGAATGGTTTGGTCGCTTTTGAGAATCCTTCTTTTTGTTGTGCTGGTTGGTGCTGCCGCCTGGGGTGCTGGTGAGCTGCTGGAAGCTGATGGCGGTGTCCGCATTTCGGTCGCTGATACGGAATTCACACTCGGCGCACTGGAATCAGTCATTGGTTTGATTGTCCTGGTCGCTTTGACGTGGGTTGCCTTTAAGTTGGTGGGCTTGCTTGTCGCGTTTCTCCGGTTCCTCAATGGGGATGAAACTGCGATCTCGCGCTACTTTGCGCGGAATCGAGAACGCAAGGGATACGATGCCTTGGCCGAAGGAATGATGGCTGTGGCATCGGGCGACGGGCGGCTGGCGTTGACGAAAGCATCCAAGGCAGAGCGGTATCTGAAGCGTCCAGATCTGACGACGCTTTTGACTGCGCAGGCTGCCGAAATGACGGGCGACAAGGCGAAGGCTGAGTTGGCCTATAAGAAGCTGCTTCAGGACGAGCGCACACGGTTTGTAGGCGTTCGCGGGATCATGCGTCAGAAGCTTTTGGACGGCGATACAGATATCGCTTTGAAATTGGCTGAACGCGCATTC
>CAYPVG010000227.1:0-6128 GCA_964414085.1 uncultured Boseongicola sp.
GTAGTGGCGTTCAATGCGAAACCTGATGCTGTCATCGGTCTTTCCCTTTTCACGAAGTTTCTAGGCGCTGAACCGAACGTAAGCCGCCTCACGAAGCATTACTTGCCAATTCATCCGTACTTCATGCCTATTTCTCCAGTACACAGGATATTCGTGTGCATCCGGGCGAAATACGAGATACTACAATACCATGACTTTTTCCGATCTCATTTCTCTCGCAGATGCGCGTTCAAGCTGCTTTTCAGAGGAAAAGCGCAAAATCGAAGGCTTGTCCGTATTCCGTCGGGAGAGACCAAGCGGTCTTGAGGCAATGGTCTATAACCCAATCATATGCCTGATCTTGCAGGGCTCAAAAGTTCTCAACGCAGGCGGAATGTCCGTTTCCATGACCGCAGGAGATGCACTACTTGTCAGCCACGACATGCCGGTCTCTTCGCGGATCACCGAAGCCAGTCCAACGAAACCCTACCTCGCACTTATCTTGTCGCTCGACCTGTCAGTGCTGCGTAGCCTTTACGAGCACATCGGGACTGACAGCACACCACAGTCCGCGCTGGCGCTTTCGCGCATACCGGTAACACCCGGCCTTGCTGATCCCATTGGCAGATACCTCGCGCTAACTGACGATCCGTTGGCGGCAGAGGTGATTGGCCCTTCGGTCCTGCGCGAGATCCATTTCCGACTTCTAACCTCGCCCGCGGGGGGGCTGTTACGCAACCTTCTGTCTCACGACAGCCACGCCAGCCGAATAGGAAAGACAATTCGGAAAATCAGGCGGGACTTTCGCAACCCAATTGCAATAACCGAGCTTTCCGATATCGCCGGCATGAGCATCTCGTCATTTCACGAGCATTTCAAATCGGTCACCGGGACTTCGCCGCTCCAATACCTCAAAGAGCTGCGCATGATCGAAGCGCGCCGCCTCCTGACCGAAGAAGGAGTGTCCGTGTCAGCCGCCGGATTTGAAGTTGGCTACGAAAGCGCCACCCAGTTCAGCCGCGAGTTTTCCCGAAAGTTTGGCACTCCTCCCAGCCGGGTCCTTGACCCGTCCGGGGACTGAACGGGATTTACGTCTGCCCGCGATGCTTCTAGATCTGCCCGGATCACTTTTGGCCGCACGCATGACTCTGACACCACACAATCAAGCTCTGTTTGACCTTCGCCTGGAACGCTCGCGCCGGGATCTCTTCGATATGTTCGAAGCACTCTATGGCCGAAATCCAGACTACGCGAACCTTCGCACACGCTTGGAAGCCGAACTGCTTAAGGCATGGGAAGATCGTCCGGACGACCTCAAATGGCTGGATATGAAGCGCGACCTGGAGCCCGATTGGTTCCAGCGTCCGGATATGGTCGGCTATGTATTCTACATTGATCGATTTGCTGACGATCTGAACGGCATCCTCGGCAAGCTCGACTATCTGGAGGAACTGGGCGTCACCTACGTCCACCTCATGCCTTGTCTCAACCCCCGTCCCGGCGATAGCGACGGCGGTTACTCGGTCATGGACTATCGCGCCATCAACCCGGCTTACGGCACGATGGACGACTTTGAGCGCGTCGCGACAGCCCTCCGGCAAAGGGGCATATCGCTGTGCATCGACCTCGTACTAAACCATACAGCGCGCGAACACGCATGGGCCGAGGCTGCGCGCCAAGGGGACACGAAAAAGCAGGCTTACTACCACATCTTCGATGACCGCGCCCTGCCCGACCAATACGAAAAGACCCTAACCGAGGTCTTTCCCGAGCACGCGCCCGGTAATTTCACGTTTGATGAGACGCTTCAAAAATGGGTCTGGACCAGCTTCAACACCCACCAATGGGATCTGAACTGGTCTAACCCCGAGGTCTTCCTCGAAATCGCAGAGGTGATGCTCTACCTGGCCAACAAAGGCGTTGATGTTCTGCGTCTGGATGCGGTTGCGTTCATGTGGAAGCGCATGGGCACCCGCTGTCAGTCAGAACCGGAAGTGCACATGATCCTGCAAGCGCTACGCGCCGTGTGCCGCATCGCCTGCCCTGCCGTCATTCACCTTGAAGAGGCCATTGTCAGCCCGCAAGAGATGCTGCCTTACCTTGGGCGCGGCATTCACGACGGTAAAGAAGGGAATCTCGCTTATCACAACTCGCTCATGGTGCAGTATTGGTCAGCGCTCGCCGCACGCGACACGGCTTTGATGACCCATGTTCTGAAAACGCATTTCCCGTCGGTCCTCAGAAACGCAACCTACGCGACCTATATTCGCTGCCACGACGACATCGGCTGGGCGATCACAGATGAAGATGCCGCTGCTGTTGGTGCCACGGGCTTTGGGCATCGAAGCTTCTTGCGAGACTTCTACGTCGGTGAATTCCCCGGCAGTTTCGCCAAGGGAGCGCTTTTTGGCGTGAACGATGAAACTGGTGACTCGCGAATGTCGGGCAGCTTCGCTTCACTTGCAGGGTTGGAAACGGCTCTCGAAGCCCGTGACGCCGTCGCCATCCAACGTGGCATTGACCGTATATTGTTGGGCCATGCTCTGATTGCCTCGTACGGAGGCATCCCGCTGATCTACATGGGTGATGAAATCGCCATGATGAATGACCACAGCTATCAGGTGGAGCCTGACAAAGCCCACGACAGCCGGTGGGTTCACCGGCCCAAGATGGATTGGAGCCGCGTCGATCACGCAAAGATTGCGGTTGAGACAGACCCGATAGGTGAGGTCTTCAATGGCACAAAGCACATCCTGGCTAGACGGAAAGCCACTCCGGAACTCCACGCCGCTCACCCGGTGAACATCGTCGAGGCACCTGAAGCTGGCATCTTCGCGCTCATTCACGACGCCCCAACAGGTGCACTTCTTTGCCTGTTCAACTTCACTGAAAACTGGACTGCGGTGCCCGGGGAATGGGCGCTCGACCAAGGGGCGAGCCAGCTTCATGACGCCTTGTCCGACCGGCCAATTGCGCTTTCCGACGGAAATGTCGCGCTTCCGCCGTACGGCCGTGTATGGTTGCGATAGCGAAAGAACGGAGAAGTATTCATGTCCGATATCCCAAATGCCGATGAACGCGATTTCTGGTCTGGGGACATGGGTCTTAGCTGGGTCACCTCGCAGGAGGAAATGGATACTCAGCTCGCCGAAGTGGCTCAGCTTGTCTTAAGGCACGCGAACCTGCAACCGGGCGATCGGGCCATAGACATTGGCGCAGGCACCGGCGCGTTATCCCTCATGGCCGCTGAGCACGTCGGCGAAAACGGTCGCATCCTTACAACTGACATCTCGGAACCACTTCTTGAGCTCGCCGCTAAGCGTGGAAATGGCTTAAAGCAAATGGACACGTTTCTCGGCGATGCGCAGGCGGCCAACTGGCCGGAGGGGGATTTCGACCACGCAATCTCGCGGTTCGGCGTGATGTTCTTCTCAGACCCGCCCGCCGCCTTCGCCAACATTGCGCGCGCGCTTAGGCCCGGCGGACAGATCACGTTTGCGGCCTGGGCACCGGCTTCCGAAAATCCGTTCTGGCACTTGCCGACTAAGCACGCTGTCCAACACCTCGGCGCCCCGCCAAAGCCCGAGCCAAACACGCCCGGCCCAATGGGTCTTGCGGACATTGATCTTGCTTGTGAGCGGATTGAGAAAGGTGGACTCGTCGACATCTCGGGCACTGTGGAAACTGTCCATCTTCGTCATCCAAACGGACCACGCGCCTTCGCCAACCTATGCATCCGCATCGGTGCCGCCAAACGTATCGTCAATCATTTCGACGCCAGTGAGGCTGAACAGAAGGCCATTGAAGACACTCTCGCTGAAGAGTTCCTGCAGTTTGAACAGCCCGATGGCAGCGCCGCTATCCCGGCGGCGATCAACCTTCTCAGGGCAAGAAGACCTGCATAGGCCAGGCCCGTCTTCACACGCCAAACCTTGCTCTCCCGAGCGCGCATCGTCATATAAGGCAAAACACCAAGGACGCAGGCATGCAGAGCTACCTCGAGTTTGAAAAACCGCTCGCCGAGATCGAAGGCAAGGCTGAAGAGCTACGCGCGATGGGCCGGGCCAACGAAGAAATGGATGTCGAGAAAGAAGCGAAAGCGCTCGACAAAAAGGCCGAGCAGCTTCTGAAAGACCTCTACAAGGACTTGACCCCTTGGCGAAAGTGCCAGGTGGCGCGGCACCCAAACCGCCCGCATTGCAAAGACTACATCGAGGAACTCTTCACAGAGTATACGCCGCTCGCCGGTGACCGGAACTTTGCAGACGACTTGTCCGTCATGGGTGGTCTCGCACGCCTCGACGGACGCCCAGTCATGGTGATCGGCCATGAGAAGGGCACCGACACACGATCCCGCAGCGAGCGGAATTTCGGCATGGCGCGCCCAGAAGGATACAGGAAAGCGATCCGCCTTATGGATCTGGCCGATCGGTTCAACGTGCCGGTGGTCACTCTGATCGACACACCCGGTGCCTACCCCGGAAAAGGCGCCGAAGAGCGTGGCCAGTCCGAAGCCATCGCACGTTCCACCGAGAAATGCCTGCAACTTGGCGTTCCTTTGGTTAGCGTCATCATCGGCGAAGGTGGTTCAGGTGGGGCAGTCGCCTTCGCCACGGCTAACCGCGTCGCGATGCTGGAGCATTCGATCTACTCTGTGATTTCACCTGAAGGCTGTGCATCAATCCTGTGGAAAGATGCCGAGAAAATGCGCGAAGCCGCCGAGGCGCTTCGCCTCACGGCACAAGATCTTCACAAGCTTGGCGTAATCGACCGTATCATCGCCGAACCCACCGGCGGCGCCCAGCGCGACCGCAAAGCGACGATCCGGGCCGTTGGCGACTGCATAGACGACATGGTCGGCAAGCTCGCCAACCTCTCTCGCGATGACGTGCGAAAAGAGCGCCGTAAGAAGTTCCTGAATATCGGCACGAAAGGGCTAGCCGCCTAAGCTCCGGCTTCTCCTTCGTTTGCCCGGAAGTCCCCCGGATCAGGCTCGCCATCGCGGATCGCCTGCATGCGTTCACCCAATTGGTTCGTCCAAACCTCGCGGATCTCCAGCACTGCGTTGATGTATTCCTCGTTTTGTGCCGGCGGGATCTCCAAGTCGTAAACATCCGCCAAAGCAATCATCGACCGGCGGTCCATCTCATTGAAGGCTTCGGCCATCGCAGCGGCCCGATCTTTTTTGATTCCCATTGCTTCAAATGCCGACCGACCGATGCGCAGCGAACTATCGTACGTCTCGCGAATGATATCCCGGCATCCAACGGCCCAAAGGTGATACACGTGGTGCCGCGTCCGTGCGCGCGCAATCACGTGAAGGTTCGGGTAGTTGGCGACTGCGTATTTCGTAAGCTCAGTGATCTTCTCTTCATCATCGATGGTAATGATCAGCAGCTTTGCATTCGCAATGCCCGCCGCAGCCAACATATCGGGGCGTGTCGCATCACCATAGTAAGCCCGTGCTCCAAACTTCCTGAGATTGTCGATCTGCTCCGAGCTGTAGTCGATCACCGTCGTCGAAAAACCCGCAGACTCGAGCATGCGATCAATAACCGTCCCCATGCGGCCATAGCCTGCAATGATGACATTGCCTTGGTGTTCAATCTCGTCCTCATCCCGAGCAGCCTCCGACACCGAAAACTTCGGCGCCACGACCTTGTCGTAAAAGATGAACAAGGCGGGCGTGAGCAGCATCGACAAAGCGATCACCAACAAGAGAATATCAGCAACTGATCCCGGGATAACGCTGTTGGCCACGGTGAATGACAACAGGACGAAACCGAATTCGCCAGCCTGCGCCAATCCAAGCGTCAACAACCACCGATCTGACCCACGCAGCCCAAACACGGTTCCCAGCACGAACAGCACCGCGCCCTTAAGCACCATGAGGCCCAGGGTCAGGGCAATGACCGCGCCCAGGTTGTCGAACAATAGCCCAAAGTTGATGCCAGCACCGACGGTCATGAAGAACAGACCCAGCAGTAGCCCACGGAATGGATCAATGTCGCTTTCCAGTTCGTGACGGTATTCGCTGTTCGCCAGAACAACACCCGCGAGGAAGGTCCCAATCGCAGGAGACAATCCAACACGCGACATCAACAGTGCGATGCCCACGGCGCCCATCAACGCGGTCGCGACAAAGAGTT
>CAYPVG010000228.1:0-2941 GCA_964414085.1 uncultured Boseongicola sp.
CGACCGAGGCATAGCAAAGTTCAGCCTCACGGGCGAGTTTCGCTTCGGGCATGTTGGTCATCCCGATCACGTCACAGCCCCAAATCTCGCGATACATTTTGGACTCTGCCAAAGTCGAAAACTGCGGCCCCTCCATCGCCAGGTACGTACCGCCACGGTGAACATTCACTCCGGCAGCAGTGGCTGCAGTTGCACATGCCTCTCCCAATCTCGGACATGTCGGATGGGCAACACTCACATGCGCCACGCAGCCGTCGCCAAAGAATGATTTCTCTCGGGCAATGGTGCGATCAATGAACTGATCCACAATCACAAAATCTCCTGGTGCCATCTCCTCGCGAAATGAACCGCAGGCCGACACAGAAATTACGTCCGTCACCCCGACGCGCTTCAATGCATCAATGTTGGCACGATACGGAACAGTCGTTGGAGAATGAACGTGGCCACGACCATGGCGCGGAAGGAATGCCATTTCCACACCGTCCAAGCGACCTCTCAAAATCTGGTCAGACGCCGCCCCCCACGGGCTCTCAACGTTGATCCATTCGGCGCCCTCGAGACCATCGATTTCATAGACACCGCTGCCCCCGATCACACCAATCATCGTCTGATCACTCATCCCACTCTCCGTTCGCAGATTTCTTTGCCTGACACTAGCCAGCACTCGTCCGGATGCAACGCGACGAAACACTCCTCTCACGCTTTTGAAAGTGCCTCGGGGGAAGCCTGCACTGCAGCCAAGGGCAGAGCCCCAAAAAGGATATCCAGAAACAGAAAACGCCCGCCAAAGGCAGGCGAGCGCTTTCTCATCCCAGATATAGGTCCCCGATGCCGCGGGCTGGGTGGGGGCTGTTAATCCACGGCACCGGGGATAGCGTTAGTTCGCTACCCTGTCTCAATGCACGGCAACTGGGGCGAGATGAGGGGGCGATCACGCCTTGAGAGGGGTAATTTTGTGGCGAAGATGCGGCGAGGCTTGATTTGCCCCGCCAGCAAAGGCACTCTCATCTCATGAACATCCAAAACACGACGCCGTTTCCCAATGCGGGTAAATCTGAAGACCAAGTTGCCTTCCACCGCACGGAACTTTCTCTGATTCTAGGGGTTTACGGCCAAATGGTCGCCGCAGGCGAATGGCGGGATTACGGCATGAGTTTTCTCAAAGACGTCGCCATTTTCTCAATTTTTCGCCGCGCCGCAGAACATCCGATCTATCGCATCGAAAAACGCCCTAAACTGCGCGGTCGGCAGGGGATGTACTCCGTGATCGGCATGGACGGCCAAATCCTGAAACGCGGCCACGATCTTAAGACTGTGCTTCGGGTCCTTGAACGCAAACTGATACGCGCTGTCGACTAAAGCTCAGGCCGCAAGCGCCGGGTGACGGGGCCGGTATCTGTCGACGCGATACGCGCGACCGCCTCTACAATCGGCTCTTCCACCACAGCCATATGATGTGCATTTGCATGGATCATCGTATCCGGTCCGGTCGCCATGGCGACATGCCCCTTCCAGAAATGCAAATCCCCGGCTGCAAGCGGTTCTTCCGGCGTAAGCTCACGCCCTGACATACCGGCCTGCACGTCGCTGTCCGGCGGGCAATCACGCCCGCCGGCGTGAAACGCCACTTGAACCAGCCCGGAACAATCAATGCCAAACCCCGAGTTGCCCGCCCAGACATAAGGCGTTCCAAGCAAGAGACGCGCAGCCTCAATCAAATCCATATCGCTCTGCGTCAGATGATGTTCGGGGACCCACAAAGTTCCCGCCGACACAGCAATTTGCGCCCACCCCGCGGTCGTCTCTTCGATAGTCACTCCTGAGGACAGATGCAAAGGCAGCACCCGCGGTGTCTTGAAGTCCGGTGAGTTATATCCCCAGGTCGTGCGTACCGCGATCCTATGCGTCGGCGCACGCCAGGGACCCAGCCATGCCGTCTCAAACCAGCCGCAATAGCCATCTTTTGCAGATCGCCCAAATGACCAATCGCCGCGCTCTTCAATGACATCGAACGCGTCGCCGACAAGCAGTTCGCGATCAATATTGCCTTCAGGCGCATCATATAGCCAATGCCCAACAGCGACGCCGCGCCGTACCGGCGTCACAAACTCTTCGGTATCCACAAAGCCTTGCAACGCGACATCCGCGACCCGCCCATTGGACGCGAGAAATCGACGGTCGGTCACAAGCCGACCATATCCGGCAGTGCCTCATATAGCGCACGCGTGGCCTGCCCGACCCCACCTTTAGGACGCCCTGGCTCTGACGACGGGTTCCACCCAAAGATATCGAAATGCATGTACCGTGACGTCTCTGTCACAAACCGCCTCAGGAACAGGGCCGCCGTGATCGAGCCTGCGAACCCTCCCTTAGGTGCGTTGTCGAGATCAGCGATCCCCGGTTCGATCATGTTTTCGTAAGGATCCCAAAATGGCATGCGCCAAACAGGATCACGCACTTTTTGGGCGGCCGTCTCAAGCATTGCCGCGTCAGTGTCTTCCGTGGCATAGAACGGAGCCAAATCAGGACCGACCGCGACACGCGCGGCTCCAGTCAACGTCGCCATCGAGATAATCAAATCTGGCGCCGCTTCATCGGCCAAAGCCAGGGCGTCCGCCAATACCAATCGCCCTTCTGCGTCGGTGTTATTGATCTCAACCGTCAAACCCTTCCTCGAGGTCAGAACGTCTCCCGGCCGAAACGCCGATCCAGATACCGAGTTCTCGACAGCTGGGATAAGCACGCGCAACCGCAGTGGCGCTTCCCCCGACATTAGCATCTGCGCCAGGCCCAGAACGTTTGCCGCTCCTCCCATATCCTTCTTCATCAACCCCATGGAGCCGCCAGGTTTCAGGTTCAAACCGCCGGTATCAAAACACACACCTTTCCCAACCAGACATACCTCCGGCCCTTCCGTTCCCCATTGCATGTCGATCAACCT
>CAYPVG010000229.1:0-3702 GCA_964414085.1 uncultured Boseongicola sp.
GTCTGCATGCCGCCGAACTCTCGGACAAGGCATCGCGGCTAGAGAAGCCGCCGCTGTGGGAAAACCTCGGGGATACCAATTTCCCGATCACCACCGTGAGCGAGGAGGCCCAGGTCTATTTCAACCGCGAGGGCGTGGCCGACGAGTTGGAAGTGAGTGTCTTGGAACCTGAGCGTGTTGAAGCGATAGCCGCACAGTTGAGGGCGGCGGCAGGGGAGCGAGCCCTTTTGTGGTCGTGGAAGGACTCGGCGGGCGGGTTTTTGAGGGCGTTGGAAGTTGAAGACACGGTTATGTTCGTGCTGATGTCCGTGCTCGTTTTGATCGCGTCGATGAATATCATTTCCGGCCTTGTGATGTTGGTAAAAAACAAGGGACGGGACATCGGGATATTGCGCACAATGGGGTTGACCGAGGGCGCGATATTAAGGGTTTTCTTTTTGACTGGCGCGTTGGTTGGAACGCTTGGGACGCTCTTTGGTGTTATTATTGGGTGTCTTTTCGCGATCTACTTCGACCCTATCCTCGCATTTGTGAACGGGGCCTCCGGCGGAGGTGTTTGGGATGGCGCAGTCCGTGGGATTTACCGGCTTCCGGCGAAGCTGGAGCTGGGCGACGTCTTGTCCGCTGTTTCGCTGTCGCTGATCCTGTCTTGGGGGATCACGCTTATTCCGGCACGCCGCGCTGCGCGGATGAACCCAGTGGAGGCGCTCCGCTATGAGTGACGCGCTGGTTTTGGATGCCATTGAGAAGACGTACAACCGCGGCCGCGCGAATGCGCTGACTGTGCTGGAGGACGCGTCCTTGACGTTGGCGGTAGGTGAAGTTGTGGCATTGGTGGCTCCGTCCGGGGCGGGGAAATCCACGCTTTTGCATATCGCAGGCTTGCTGGATTCTACGGATGCGGGCCGAGTGGCAATTGGGGGCGTGGATTACACCGGGTTGTCGGATGCGCGCCGAACAGCTGCGCGGCGGGAAGAAGTTGGTTTCATTTATCAATTCCACCATTTGTTGCCGGAGTTTTCGGCTGTTGAGAACATTATCCTACCGCAGCTGGCAAATGGCGTTGCGGAGCAGACAGCTCGTGCGCACGCGCTGACTTTGATGGAGCGAGTTGGTGTTGCCCACAGGGCGGATAACCGTCCGGCGGCCTTGTCTGGGGGCGAGCAGCAGCGGGTGGCATTTTGTCGGGCTTTGGCGAATAAACCGAAGGTGCTTTTGGCGGATGAGCCGACAGGAAACCTGGACCCAGCGACGTCGGATACGGTGTTTGATGCGTTGATGGAATTGGTGCGTGAGACCGGACTTTCGGCTCTGATTGCGACACACAACCCTGAGTTGGCGGCACGGATGGACCGGACGGTGCGGCTAGAGAATGGGCAGCTGGTCGCAGCGGGTTAAGCGGCGGTGAATGTGGCGTGCGCATTAGGCGATATGCTGTCCCAAACACCGGCAAAACCCCTGAAATACCACCAAAACCGAAATCGGCATCACGTCGGTAAAACGTCGGTGGGCCCGTTCGCACGAGCTACGGTTCTTCAAAGGATCTGTGAAGCCGCATTGAGATGCATCAAGGCGCGAGTTTCACGCATGCGCTAGACTTCACCGGTAAGGAGGTAGAGCCATGAAAACTTTGATTGCATGTCTGATCTTTGCGGCAGGCGCAGCGTCGGCACAGGATGTGGTGCGCGGCGGTGAGGCATTTCAGACGCATTGTGCGACCTGCCACGGAGGGCTGGCGGATGGGACAGGGTCGATGGCCGTTGTTATGACCGTGCCGCCATCGGACCTGACGCAGCTTAGCGCGACAAATGGTGGTGAGTTTCCGCTTGCCAGCGTGGTGCGGCGTGTTGATGGAACCTATGAAGTCCTATCCCACGGCGGGCCAATGCCGCTGTGGGGGATGATCCTGGATGGTCCTTCGGCGGTCATCGTGGACGCCGATGGTCGTGAGATTATCGCACCTGAGATCATTGTAGACGTGGCCGCTTGGCTGCAGACGGTGCAGAAATGAGGTGGGCGTGGTTCATCGCATTTCTGTTCGCCTCTCCGGCGGTTGCCGAGACGCCGGATGCGGAGGCGGGTGCGTTCTACTTTGAGCGGCTTTGTGTGGCCTGTCATGGAGAGGATGCCAAGGGCGATGGGTTGATGCAGCGGGCATTGACGGTACCTGCGCCAGGCCTGACGCGGCTTTCGGCTGACAACGGCGGTGTGTTTCCGATGTTTCGGGTGATCCAGCAGATCGATGGGCGCGATCCGTTGTTGGCGCATGGCGGTGAAATGCCACTGTTTGGGGAGCTGTTCGCCTTTCCCGATGCGGCGATCGCATCTGAGACGGGGCAACCGATCGTAACGGCGCAACCGATTGTGGACATAGCGGCCTATCTTGAGAGCATCCAAGAGGAATGACCGGGCGCATTAAGTAGCGCCCGGACTTTGAGGCTAGCCCCGCAGCTTGTAATGCAGGATGATAGGGACGGCGAGGTCTTCTTCATCACTGAGGTGCCGATCAAGCAGCGTCTCGATTTGCGTGGCATGACCGTGGAGCGCGCCGGCTTCCTCGCGCGCCGATTTCTCGTCCAGTTGCACGAGCTTGATGATCCGGTTCGCTTGCCGGGTGAAGTCGTTCAAGATGCTATCGAGCGCTTCGTGGTCCTTCTCCAGAATTTCGAGACCCGGCTCGAACCGCGGATCGGCGGCGGCAAGCTCGGGGAAATACTCGCGATCTTCCCAGTTGTGATGGCCGTGCAAGTTGGCGACGAGAAGGTTGCCGAAGTGGCTGAGACGGCCAGCGAACACCTCGGGATCTGTCGCCTTGTCGAGATAGCTCTCGGCGTCTTCGCGCACGAGCTCGCTGAGGCGGCGGAACGTCTGATGCGCGCCGAGCCAGTTTTGCGTGGCGCTTTTGAAGTTCGGGTGCCCGTCCCAATCGTCGCGCGGGTAGCTCGCTAACAGGAGGCGCATCTCCTCGGGCATCTGGCTGGTGCGAATAAGCGTTTCTGTGGTCATGAGCGTCCTCCTTTGTGGGGGCACGGGGTGTCGTGCGGTGGTTGAAGGACGTTAGGTGGGGAGGGATCACGGGTCTGTGAAGGGGCCGAAGTGCACAGTGGATGTGCGGTTTGGGCAGAAGTGCGTGAGGCTTGCTTTAGTATTGGGTGTGAAGCAGGCTTTGAGGACCCAAATGGAGTGTTCCTATGATTGATCTGCGTCTGACGGCTGTTTTGGTTGTTCTCGCGTCGCCTGTTTCGGCCGAAACGCGCGTGACCGAGCGGGTGAGCTACGGCACGGCGAACAACTTCTTCGATCCACTGTCGAACAATCTGATCGCCTATCGCACTGAGATCAAATACGACGAGTTTGAGCAGCCAGAAGACGATCGGCTGAAGCTGGTTGCGATGCATTGCTTTGGCAGTTTCAACATCGTGCGGGGTATCACAAAGGGCGGCGGCACCTGCACGATGACAGATGTGAATGGCGACCGTGTGTTGCAGAACTGGCGGATTGATCATGTCGAGCTTGGGAAAGGCTACGGGACATGGAACATCGTCGGCGGGACCGGCGAGCATGAGGGCATCACGGGGCGCGGATATTATCGGAACGAAGAGGCCGCGCGGTCGGGGATTGTGAAGATCACAACGAATGGGACGGTGACCTGGCCGGAGTGAGCGGCGGTTACCACTTGGGGAGTTTGCGGACGACGTAGGG
>CAYPVG010000230.1:0-4005 GCA_964414085.1 uncultured Boseongicola sp.
GAAGGGTTTGGCCCATGAACTCCTAACAGCTCCTTTCCGACGAAGTCCCTAAATACAAAGAATTTTATGCGTCATGTGAAGGAGAAAATTAAGCTATCGGTGGTCAAAGAAAATTGTTTCAACTCATAACGAGCACGTCAAAACACGCAGCCGTGAGTGGAATGTCAGCCGCTGAGTTGTTTCTTTTTAGTCAACCGCAAACGAGCGGTCCGAAATTCTGTAAACCAAACTGAAGGAACTCTTTCATGTCTAACACTGCTAAAACCGTTGCTGTCGCTGGCGCTGTCGCTGCTGCTCTTTCCGCCTCTTTGGTCGCACCTGCCTCCGCTCAATCGAAAGAAAAGTGTTTCGGCGTTTCGCTCGCCGGTCAAAACGACTGCGCCGCTGGCCCAGGCACAACTTGCGCCGGTACGTCCACGGTTGACTATCAGGGCAACGCCTGGACGCTCGTAGACGCGGGCACATGCGCCGACATCGAACTGCCAGCAATGGCCGACGGAACAGAGCGTATGGGCTCGCTTGAAGAGCTGACGCGTGACCTGCCTGCATAAGTCAGGTTAAGCTATCCAGACGCCCCCAGTAGCTCTTGGGGGCGTCACCTTTATCGGAGGCACGGCATGTTCGATCAGACACCAGCTTCAGACAATGGGCTTCCGAGCACCCCAGGCGTTGGCTACAAACCACAGCATTTCGCCGACATCACGACAACCCCTGGCACTGTCGGCTGGATTGAGATCCACGCCGAAAACTACATGGGCGACGGTGGCCGTCCTCTCGCTCAACTGCGCCACCTCCGTGAAACATTTCCGATCTCCGCGCATGGTGTTGGCCTGTCGATCGGCGGCGAAGGCCGCCTCGATCCAGATCACTTGGCGCGGCTGAAACACCTGAATGACTGGCTGCAACCTGCCAGCTTCTCCGAACATCTGGCTTGGTCCACCCACGGCGCCGAGTTCCTGAACGACCTGCTCCCGCTGCCTTACACCGACGCCACGCTCAACCGCGTCGCGGACCACATCGACGAATTGCAGAGCACAATCGGCCGCAAGATGCTTCTTGAAAACCCATCGTCCTACCTGGCGTTCGCTGAAAGCACGATGTCCGAAACGGATTTCCTGCGCGAAATCGCCAAGCGAACCGGGTGCGGACTGTTACTCGACGTAAACAACGTGTTTGTGTCTGCCACCAATCTCGATACAGACCCAATCGCCTACATTGACGACTTCCCGCTGGACCATGTCGGCGAGATCCATCTCGGTGGTCATGACGAAGATGAAGACGACCACGGCGCGCCTTTGCTGATCGACAGTCACGGCCGCGAAGTCGCAGACCCTGTCTGGACGCTCTACGACTATACCCTTCAAAAATCCGGTGCCCGCCCAACTCTGATAGAATGGGACAACGACGTTCCAGATTGGCAAACTCTGGAAGCCGAAGCGCAACGCGCCGACACCATTCTTCAGAGAGTGGGCACATGATCGTTGATCAAACGACGTTTCGCACAGCCATCCTGAACCCGGACGCGGCCAGACCAGATGGCTTGACCGACGGACATGGTCGTGCAGCTGGGCGACGTTTCGACGTCTACCGCAACAATGTCACGGTCGCTTTGAAGGACGCGCTCGAGACCGCGTTCCCGGTTATTGCGAAACTCATTGGCGAAGCGAACTTTCCAATTCTCGCCGCAGCATTCCTTCGGGCACACCCTCCATCGTCACCAGTCATGATGTTCTACGGCGCGGAAATGCCCACTTTTCTAGCGAACTTTGAGCCCACCAAGTCTCTCGGCTACCTGCCAGACGTCGCGCGACTGGAGCTGGCGCTCCGTCAAAGCTACCACGCCGCAGACGCGACCCCGCTCGACCCAACGATGCTTCAAGCAACGCCGCCCGCGCAGCTCATGGCGTCTCGCGTGACCCTCGCACCATCCACTGAGCTCGTCCGCTCCCAATGGCCCGTTCACGCGGTCTGGGCATTCAACACAATCCCGGGATCGCCAAAACCGCAGATGGCCGCCCAAGACACATTGGTTTTGCGAACAGACCTCGACCCGGAACCACACCTCCTCCCTCCCGGCGCTGGTGCCTTTGTTGAGGCCCTCCTGAACGACGAAACCTTCGCCGCGGCACTCGAAATTGCAACGCTGGAAGCCGAAACTTTCGATCTGTCTCAGACACTTGCTCTACTCATAACCAATAACGCTCTGATCGACCTAAAGGACTAAATCAATGATCCGCGCTCTCACTTCTCTCCACGATTCAGTGTTTTCCGGCCTCGAACGGATCACGGTTCCGCTAATGACAACGCTCGCGCGCTTCATCTTTGCGGCGGTCTTATTGGTCTACTACTGGAATTCTGGGCGCACCAAACTCGGCGATGGCGTCCTGGGTTTCCTCTTTCCTTCAGACGGTGCGTATATCCAAATATTCCCTCGCACCATTGAGGCTATTGGTTACGACTTCTCACAACTTGGAACCTTTCATTGGTTCGTCGTCACTGCGGGGACCTGGGCTGAATTCATTCTGCCGCTCCTCATCGTCATCGGGCTTTTCACGCGCCTAGCTTCGCTTGGCATGATCGGGTTCATCGTTGTTCAAAGCTGGGTCGACCTTTTCGGTCACGGCGGGATCGCCAACGGCACACTCGGAGCTTGGTTCGACCGTTTGCCGGACGGCTTGATCCTCGACCAACGCGCCTTCTGGGTATTTGTGCTGGCTTACCTCGTACTGCGAGGCGCTGGCCCACTCTCTCTGGACCGAGTCCTCAAAGGCCGCGCCGAAGCGGCTTAAACTTCAAAGGCTCAGGTCGTGTCATAGGTAGAGCGCCTGCACGGCCTTGTCCCACCCAAGCGTCAGACCTTGCGGCCCGTCAATGACGGGCCGTTTCATTAGCGTCGGGTGCTTCAAAAGGAGTTCCTCTGGGGCACCAGCGCGCTCATCTTCGCTCAGCCCACGCCACGTCGTTGACCGAGTATTCAGCAGTTTGCCGCCGAATTCAGCTAAAAACTGACCGAATTCTTCAGCTGACAATGGGGCCTCTCTCACATCCCGGAATGTGACTTCTAAACCGCTGTTTTCCAACGCTTTGCGCGCCTTCCGGCACGTGTCACATGTTGCAATTCCATACAAAACAGCCATCAGTATCCCCTTTCAGAATTCCTTTTTGCCTTGTTTTTCACGCGAATCCCCCCACTTTCAAGGGTGTCATTACTGTTGATGACACCGCGCCCCCAGCGGGGCCAATCAGGTCTTGCGCAGGGGCTCATACCAAGACCCTCGTGTATTTCCGCGAGGGAAGACGGAAGGAAGACCGATGCCGACAGGCACTGTAAAATGGTTCAATGCCACAAAAGGGTTCGGCTTCATCGCACCGGATGAAGGCGGCAGCGATGTGTTCGTTCATATTTCGGCGGTTGAACGCGCCGGGATGACCGGGCTCGCTGATGACCAGAAGATCGAATACGAACTGGTGGAAGGCCGCGACGGCCGCACCATGGCCGGAGAGCTGAAGGCTGTCTGACCCCGGTCCGCCGCACTCAATGGCGGACCTTACACTCCTGACTGCCGTGACCCGGTAGTCGCATCCACCGGATCCAAAAACGGCGGAGGGGTGAGTGACGGCGATGCGTCAGTCCCGCATCGCAGGTAAACTGTTTCGCCATCTCCGACCGTGACCGCCTCGCGCGCCTGCCCGGATTGTGTAATGGCGCCAAGGACATAGTCCCCCGGAGCCAACCGGATCACCAGTGGCGCACCAATGCGACACGTACCCATCGAGCGCTCGTCCAGGAACAGCGCCGGGTTCGTCGCGACATTCCCCAAAAAGCCCGCCTCTGAGGCGCGATAGACCACGATGGCCGAGCCCGGATCGGGACCTTCGCCGATGATTGTTGGCGTCGGATCAGGCGCAGGATCGCCCACTTGAATGGTCGCCGCACAGGCCGAAAGGAGGAGCGGCACAAACGCCATCGGAGCCAAAATTCGCATGAAAATCCCTTTCGGTTTT
>CAYPVG010000231.1:0-6860 GCA_964414085.1 uncultured Boseongicola sp.
GATTGCATCGAAGACATCATCGCCCTCGTCGCGCTCTACCGCCCGGGCCCGATGGAGAACATCCCCAAGTTCTGCGAAGTGAAGAACGAGCTCAGCGAACGCGAGACACTGCACCCTTCGATCGATCACATCCTCGACGAAACCCAAGGCATCATCGTCTACCAGGAACAGGTAATGCAGATCGCGCAGGAAATGGCGGGATACTCGCTTGGCGGAGCCGACCTGCTACGCCGCGCCATGGGTAAGAAAATTCAGGAAGCCATGGACGCAGAGCGACCCAAATTTCTTGATGGCGCTGCCAAGAACGGTGTCGACAAAAAGAAGGCGCTCGAAGTCTGGAACCTGCTTGATAAGTTCGCAAACTACGGTTTCAACAAATCCCACGCAGCGGCTTACGCTGTGGTCAGCTACCAAACCGCTTGGTTGAAGGCGAACCACCCAGTTGAGTTCATGGCAGGCGTCATGAACTGCGACCTTCACCTGACAGAGAAGCTCGACACATATGCAAACGAGGTGAGGCGCGGCCTGGACATCGAGATTGTTCCGCCATGCGTTGACAGGTCTGACGCAACGTTCTCTGTGATCGATCAAAAACTCGTCTACGCACTCGGAGCGCTGAAGAATGTCGGAGTAGAGGCGATGCGTCTTATCGTCAAAGCCCGCAATGACGGGAAGTTCGTCAATGTCTTCGATTTCGCGCGCCGCGTAGATCTAAAGCGCGTAGGTAAGCGTCCGCTGGAAATGCTCGCACGTGCCGGAGCATTTGACCAGCTCGACCCCAACCGACGCCGCATCTTCCAGTCGCTTGACCAGCTCACCGCATACTCGGCTGCAATCCATGAACAACGCGAAAGCGCCCAGGTTTCACTATTTGGAGAGGCCGGAGATGACTTGCCTGAACCACGACTCTCCCCCGTCGACGACTGGCTCCCAAACGAACGACTTGCCGAAGAGCAAACAGCCATCGGGTTTTATCTCTCAGGCCACCCTCTCGATGACTATGCTCAGGCGCTCAAGCGCAAGGGGCTGATGACCTTAGCGGAAATCCAAGAAAAAGCTGAGGCCGAAGGCGCCGCCATTGCCCGCGTTGGGGTGATCGTGTCTGCCTTACAGGAACGAAAGTCAGGGCGCGGAACTCGATTCTTTCGAATGAATATTTCTGACCCAACTGGGCAAGTCTCAGGCATGGCTTTGTTCCCGGATGACTTTGAATCCATCCGCAAAGTCTTTGAGCAGACAACGCAAGTGGTGATGACGCTTGAAGCGCGCTTCAACGAAGGTCAATTTGACCCAATCGCGCGCTCGGTTGCGCCAATCGACGGCATCGTAGACGCGGCGTCTGCAGGCTTAAATGTCATGATCGACGACGAGGGTGCCGTGCCTATGATCCAATCGGTGCTCGAACGCTACAAAGACGACAAATCAATTCGCACGCGCGGAGAGGTCCTGCTCACCGCGTTGGCCGTCCCGCTCAACGACACGACCCAAGATGTCGCAGTGTCTATCGGTGAGGGCTGGCCAGTGTCCCCACAAATCAAGGGCGCTTTGAAGTCCCTTCCCGGGGTTGTGCTGGTTGAAGATTACTAGAGACAAAACGCCAAAAGCCCGAGGTGTCCGCTTGAAACCCTTGTGTCGAATTTTTGGAAGACGCGCATGAATATAGACCTGTGCGAAATGATAATCCTTGTGACCGGCGCCGCAAACGGCGTTGGGCGCGCGATCGCTCGCGAGGCATCCAATGCAAATGCTGCAGGTCTTGTACTGACTGACGTGGATGAGAGACGACTGCAGCAGGTGGAGGCAGAACTCTCTCCAAAAACTCAGGTACACGCGGTTGCCGCCGACCTCGAAGATTCGGACGCCGCAGAAACCATATGCCAATCCGGTATCGAGACTTTTGGGAGAATTGATGGGCTTGTAAATGCCGCCGGCATCACAGACCGCGCTGATCTGCTATCGGGCGATTTGGATGAATGGGATCGAATGTTTGCTATAAACACGCGTACGCCATTTTTCCTGATGCAGCACGTTGTTAAAGACATCCTGAAACGAGGGAGCATTGGATCTATCGTCAACATCCAATCAGTCAACGCGCACACCGGCTCACCGGAACTGGCGATCTACTCAGCCTCCAAAGGTGCATTGCAAACCCTTACAAAGAATACGGCCAACGCGTTCATGCGCGAGAATATACGTGTCAACGGCATAAACCTCGGTTGGACTTTGACCGAAGGCGAGCACCGCATGCAGGCCAACACTCTGAATCGAGGAGATGACTGGCTGGAACACGTAACCGCAAATCGTCCATTGGGTCGTCTACTTACGCCAGACGAACCAGCAAGATTGGCAGTCTACCTGTTAAGTCGCGGGTCTGCACCCTTGACTGGTGCATCGATAGATCTTGAGCAATCTGTCATCGGAACCCCTCAGTAAACTATCCTAGCGAAACCCTTCTTCACCATCCTGGTGCAGGCGCGGTCCACGCTCTTGCAGAGGTTCGAGCGCTTTGTCTACGGGCACGTTCGGCGCATCGTGCACATCGCCTACCCTGGCGACGGGATTTTGGGCCCAACGCACTGCGTTAACCAGTACCTGCCTAATGTTTGGATCATAGTATGTTGGGTAGGTTTCGTGCCCCGGGCGGAAATAGAAAATATTCCCGGCACCGCGCCTGTAGGTCAGGCCCGATCGAAAAACCTCGCCACCTTGAAACCAGCTGACAAATACCGTTTCCAAAGGTTCCGGCACACCAAAGGGCTCACCGTACATTTCTTCATGTTCCAACTCGAAATGATCGGGCAGTCCGTGCGTGATCGGATGCTGTCGTGAAGTAACCCAAAGACGTTCGCGCTCACCAGCCTCGCGCCAAGTCAAATTACAAGGCGTACCCATCAGCTTCTTGAAGATCTTTGCGAAATGCGCCGAGTGCAAAAGGATCAACCCCATGCCAGCATAGACCTGATCCACAACACGCTGAACAACAGCATCGTCAACGTCGCCGTGTGCGGCATGGCCCCACCACAAGAGTACATCCGTCGTGGCCAACCTATCCTCAGTCAACCCGTGCTCTTCTTCTTGCAATGTGGCTGTGGTCGCCGAAATCCCACCCGCAGCATTCAGTGCGTCTGCGATACAAGCATGCATGCCATTTGGATAAACGCTAGCGACGACCTCACTCTCGCGCTCATGAACGTTCTCTCCCCAAACAACGGCATTGATCATCTGTAATCCCCTAAATTTTCACTCGGCTGCCTAGTCAGCCGCAAGCAAACCGCCCACAAAAAATCAGTTCCCTGTCCAATCCGGCATTGGCTCTTTCTTTGTGAACGCCCCGATCCCTGCTTCGGCATCTCTGGCCATCATATTCTCAGCCATAGTTCGGCCTGCAAACCCATAGGCCTCCTCCAACGACATTTCGAGCTGTTGATAATAGGCGCGCTTACCAATCTTGACTGCTGCGGACGACTTTTCAGCAATCTTGCGCGCCATTTCGATACTTGTCGCCTGCAAGTCAGTTTTAGAGACAACACGGTTCACAAGTCCAAGCTCTGCAACCCGATCTGCCGAAAGAAAATCTCCCAATAAAAGCATTTCCATTGCGATCTTGCGCGGCACATTTCTGCTCAGCGCTACCATCGGAGTCGAGCAGAACAATCCAATGTTCACACCCGATGTCGCAAAGCTTGCGTCCTCCGATGCCACTGCTAGATCGCACGACGCGACAAGCTGGCATCCGGCCGCTGTAGCAATCCCTTTAACCTCTGCAATGACAGGTTGCGGCAGTCGCACAACACGCAACATCATCGCGGAGCATTTTGCGAAAAGGTCCTGAAAATACCGAAAACCGCCATCGGAGTCCGCCCGACGCGCTGTCATCTCTTTAAGATTATGCCCTGCGCAGAAGTGTTCTCCGGCAGATCTGAGAATCACAGCTTTCACGCTTCGGTCATCAGCAATCTCATCGAGGCGCATACACAAGCTATCGAGCATTTCCTCAGACAAGGAATTGATCGACTTCGGCGCATTCAACGTGAGGATGGATACACCATCAGAATCCTCTCTCAGCACAAATGGTTCGTTCTCCATGCTCAGTACCTCCCGCGCCACGTCCCAAGCGTCTCGCCATACCATAGATAAAAAGCGAACAGGTCAATCAATGCTCGGTAACTGCTCCCTAAGAAGATCAACAATTTTATCAATGCTCGGATGCCGTCTTGACCTGTGTGGAAGCTCCAGTGTCAGCATGCGACCAGTGCGAACGCTTTCTGACGAAGCCTCAATGAGCTCCCCAGAACGAAGCGCGTGCTCGACCAAGCAACTGTGACCCATAAGAACACCCGCGCCAGATTTCGCCTCCTCAACTGCAAGCGCATACAAAGAGTATCGTGGTCCACGTTTCGGATCGCCAACCGAAACCCCTGTTGCTTCAGACCAGATCGACCAGTCTGCTTGCCAAGTCTGGTCATGAAGCAATTGCGCTTTCTCAAACTCGCTCCCGCGCGCGAGTTTGGGTGAATAGACAGGAAAAATGAAATCCTCCTCAAGCACGATCTTGTCGGCTGTGTCTTCAAGCGCAGCAAAGAATATCGATAGATCAAACAGTCCTCTTGTTAGACTGGGCGGGGTCTCCATAGCTGTGACAGACACATTGAGGTCAGGACGCATCTGCCTCAGTCGGCTCAACCGCTTTGGCAACCAAAGCTGTGCAATAGAAGGTAATGCGGCAATGTGGATCTCTGGATTGGGTGCAAGATTCTTTAGACTTTGTGTTGCTTGAGAAAGGCGATCAAAGGAATCTGTGAACTCTGCCGACATCTGCCGCCCTGAGGCAGTCAAGGAAACCCCATGTGCGCCTCGTTCAAAAAGGGGAACACCTGCCCAAAGCTCTATGGATTTGATGTGCTGAGATATGGCACCGGCTGTGACCCCCAACTCTTCGGCCGCAGAAACAAAACCTCCAAGTCGCGCCGCGGCCTCGAAGGCACGCAATGCGTTCAAAGGTGGCCCCTTGGGACGGCGAGGTTCAACAGCCATAACTTCCAGCCTTAGTTTTTCTACGCCAAGATTTAGCAGAACTGGTTTGCGTTGTCATGAGTTCCAGCCATTGTGCACCGAAACTAGGAGTGCAATTTGATGACTATCGAACCGAGAAATTGGGTTCCACAAGACTGCGAAACACTGGTCCAGAAGATCGCGGCAGAGACATCGACCACCGTGTCGCGCGCTTTGCTCGAAAGAATCGAGCATCTCGCTCTCCGCAACCGTGAAATCCACGAGCGGGAATGTTTCAACCTCAATCCCGCCACCAATGTGATGAGCCCGCGCGCGGAAGCACTGCTTTCCTCAGGCATCGGGTCCCGCCCTTCGCTTGGTTATCCCGGCGATAAGTACGAGATGGGTCTCGAAGCTATCGAAGAGATCGAGGTTATTTCAGCCGAGCTGTGCGCAGAAGTCTTCAGCGCAAAATTTGCGGAGATCCGCGTACCCTCCGGAGCGATTGCAAACCTTTATGGCTTTATGGCCACTTGCAGACCCGGCGACGTGATCATCGCCCCACCTGCATCGATCGGTGGTCATGTCACTCATCACCTCGCCGGATGCGCCGGATTATTTGGTCTGCGTACATTTGATGCTCCAATCAATGCCGATAGCTATACAGTTGACCTCGACGGATTGCGCAGCCTCGCACTCAAAGAACGCCCTAAACTGATTACGGTCGGCGGCAGCCTCAATCTCTTTGAACACCCGGTGAAGGACGTCCGCGCCATTGCAGATGAAATAGACGCTAAGGTCATGTTTGATGCGGCACATCAGTGTGGAGTAATCGCAGGAAAAGCGTGGCGAGACCCGTTGGCCGAGGGTGCCCATTTCATGACAATGAGCACCTACAAGAGCCTCGGTGGTCCGGCTGGTGGCTTGATCGTGACAAATGAAGCTGAGATCGCACAAGCTCTTGATGCCATCGCCTTCCCGGGAATGACGGCCAACTTCGATGCAGCGAAGTCGGCAGCCTTGGCTGTCACGATGCTCGATTGGCGAGACTTTGGATCGGACTACGCGGCTCAAATGATCGCGATGTCGCGGGCACTAGCCGAAAGCCTTGATGCGCTTGGTGTGCCAGTGTTCTCCGGCCACCACGGCTTCACCGCGTCACACCAGTTCGCGGTCTTGGCTGAACAATATGGTGGCGGGCAGAACGCGAGCAAGACACTGCGTAAAGCGGGTTTTCTCGCGTGTGGTATTGGTCTTCCCGTGCCAGAGGTCAAAGGCGACTTGAATGGCCTGCGAATAGGAACGCCCGAATTGGTGAGGTGGGGCATGACCTCGGAACACGCAGATCATTTGGCCACACTCATTGCACGCGGTCTGAAAGGCGACGCGATCGCAGCCGAAGTAACTGACTGGCGCTGTGAGTTTGACAACGTGCACTTTGTTCACGGCTAAATGGCCGATCGCGACCAGCTCTGGCCACGCGCGAATTGCTCGCCCAGCCAAGCGCGTGGCCATGATCAGCTTACCCAAAAATCGATTTGAACCGATCTATGCAAAGCCGAAAGCCTGCCTCGAAGTCTCCATCGCCGGGGTGATAGACGCTCTCAAAGCTGATGACTCCGTCATAGCCGTCACTTCTCAACGCATCGGCCATTGGCTGGAACTGGTTTGCCAATTGCCCCTCTCCCATGCGTCGCACCTCCAAAGTGGCTGACGGAGTATCCACCTGCACATCCTTAATGTGAATATGCCCAAGATAACCGTCTTTAGCTGTCTCGTATCCACGAGGATAGGCCTCCTCGTGACACCAGCAGTTGTTGGCCGGATCCCACAAAATTTTCAGCACATCCTTCGCGTCCAGATCATCA
>CAYPVG010000232.1:0-3718 GCA_964414085.1 uncultured Boseongicola sp.
AGTGACCCGACCTCTCCAGCGTTCTTCAACGAGACGATTGGCGATCGCGTCCTCTTCGCGGTGGACCAGTCGACGCTCACGCCGGAAGCTCAGGCGGTTCTGGATCAACAGGCTGTCTGGCTGACGCAAAACGGCGAATACCGGGCCTTGATTGAGGGGCATGCCGACGAGCAGGGCACACGAGAGCACAACCTGGCCCTTGGAGCACGCCGCGCCAGCGCCGTTCAGAACTACCTGATTTCTCGTGGTGTCGCGCCGGGCCGCGTTCAGACGATTTCCTACGGAAAGGAACGTCCGCTTGCGATTTGCTCGGACGAAAGCTGCTACAGCCAGAACCGCCGTGCGGTGACGGTGATCACAGCTGGCGCTGGTATCTAAAAGACGGAGTGACGTGTCATGCGTTGGGTTTTGATTGCTGCGATGTGCGTGACGGCGGTACCGTCATTTGCGCAAGACCGAGAGCAAACACTAGCGGACATCCGTCAGGAGTTGTCGGTGCTTTATGTTGAAATCCAACGTTTGCGGCGCGAGCTGTCTACGACAGGTGGTGTGAATTCCAACCTGTCGGGGACGAATGTGCTGGAGCGTGTGGATTCGCTGGAGGCGGAACTGCAAAGGCTGACGGCCGCGAATGAGGCGCTTACAAACCGTGTAGATCGAGTCGTGTCAGATGGCACGAACCGGATCGGTGACCTGGAGTTTCGATTGTGCGAGTTGGAAGCAGGATGTGATATCGCCTCACTTGGTGATACGCCAACTTTGGGTGGGGGCGCTTTGCCCGCGCCTGCTCCAGCACCGGTACCACAACCGTCCACGAGCGATCTTGATACCGGCGGTGTCGAGTTGGCGGTTGCAGAGCGTGACGACTTTGATCGCGCCAAAGCGTCCTTTGACGCGGGAAACTATGAAGTTGCTGCTGAGCAGTTGCAGCGGTTCACCGATACATATCAGGGCGGACCGCTCACTGGACTTGCGCATCTGATGCGCGGTGAGGCGTTGCAGAACCTTGGGCTGACGTCCTCGGCTGCGCGCGCGTATCTTGAGAGCTACTCCGGCACGCCGAATGGGCCGACTTCGCCAACGGCGCTTTTGAAGCTCGGCGTTGCCTTGGATGGTTTGGGACAGACGTCTGAAGCCTGCATCACATTGAGCGAAGTGACAGCGCGGTTCCCGGCGAGCGATGCGTCGCTTGAGGCGCAGGCGGCTCGGGCGTCCATCGGGTGTGTTTGATCCTGGGATTGCGCCGCGTATTCACGCGCCGCGGTGAGCAGGTTTTTGTGAAAAACCTGCGCCTCCGGCGGGGATATTTTTACCAGGAAGAAAATAGGTCTGTCTGATGGAGAGCGGGCGGCAAGATTGGGAAGATCCGACGTACGCTAAGGCGATGTCGGCGATGCTCCGGCATTTGAGTGGCTCCCAATTTGTGAGTGGGCGTGTGAAGCGGCTGGGGGTAGCGGTTTCCGGCGGGAGCGATTCCATGGCACTGCTCGATCTGATGCACTGGAGTTCGCGGGAGTATGGGTTCGAGATTTTCGCCGTAACGGTGGATCATGGCCTTCGCGCTGAAGCTCGCGAGGAAGCCGAGCGTGTTTCTACATTTTGCACAAATGCCGGGATTCCACACGACGTGCTGGTTTGGGGCGGCTGGGACGGGCGTGGCAACCTGCAAGGGCGGGCTCGTAAAGCGCGCTATGCGCTGATTGCGGAGTGGGCGAAAACGCGAAACATCAGCTGCGTTGCCCTTGGGCACACCGAAGATGATCAGGCAGAGACCGTTGTTATGCGCCTGGCAAGGAAGTCTGGCGTTGATGGGCTGTCTGCTATGGAACGTCGGGTGGAGCGTGATGGTGTTACTTGGGTCAGGCCTCTTTTGGCCGCATCACGCGAAGATCTTAGGGGATACCTGAGAACGCAGAAGATCAGTTGGTCTGAGGATCCGACAAACGAAGACGATACGTTCGAACGGGTGCGTGCGCGTAAGGCGCTCGCGACCTTGAAGGCGGCGGGCGTCGACGCACAAGCCTTGGCATCCGTCGCCAGCAACGCGCAAAGTGCGCGGTGGGCATTGGAGCACTACGCTTGGCGAGAGGTCATGGAGAACCCGGCGATCGAGATAATTGACGGCGATATTGTCTTCCCTGAGAATTTCCTGACGCCAGAGGTCCAGATCCCCTATGAGGTTGGTCGTCGTTTGATGAGTGCTGCGTTTCGCTGGATTTCAGGCGCCGAGTACCCCCCACGTCAATCGGCATTCATCGAGATGGATGCTGCGATGATAGACACTGACAAACACACACTTGGTGGGTGTTTCGTGACGCGGCTTCACGGTGAGCGTCCGATCGAAAACAAGCTTCGAATCACGCGCGAATACAATGCTGTCAAAGACCACGTAACGCCGACAGATGCCCTCTGGGACGGGCGGTGGGTGCTTGATGGGCCGCATTCCGCTGATTTGGAGCTCAGGGCGCTTGGTGAAGCATTGAAAGAGGTGCCGGATTGGCGGGAAACGGGTGTTCCGCGCGTGTCTTTGCTGGCATCGCCGTCGGTTTGGCGGGGAGATGAGTTAATTTCGGCCCCTGTGGCAGGCTTTGAAAACGGGTGGACCGCCGAGGCCACAGGGCGCGGCAGATTTTCACAATTCCTCTTATCCCGTTGAAGATCCGTGATTGGTGGCTATTTAATAGTGCAGTCGGACAGGTGGCCGTTTCCACCCATGTGATTCCCAAAGGAGCCTCCTTTGAACAACGCGCGTAGTATCGCCTTTTGGCTTGTTCTTTTCCTGCTGATCCTGGCGCTGTTTAACCTGATTTCAGGTGGCCAGACGAGCACAAACACCTCCAACGTCAGTTACTCTGATTTTGTCGAGCGGGTAGAAGGCGGAAATGTTTCGAATGCCACTATTGATGGTGAGCGGATTGTTTTCCGTGGTTCCGATGGTCGGGACTATGTCACCATTCAGCCGGAAGGGGCCGGGGCGACCGACCTTCTGGTGCAGTATGATGTGACCTTCCGGGCCGAGCCGCAGGAGCAGTCGAGCTTCGTGTCGATCCTGATTACATTCCTGCCATTCCTGCTGCTGATCGGTGTCTGGATTTATTTCATGAACCGGATGCAGGGCGGCGGCCGCGGCGGGGCAATGGGCTTTGGTAAGTCAAAGGCCAAGCTTTTGACCGAGAAGCACGGACGCGTCACTTTTGATGACGTCGCGGGTATCGATGAAGCCAAGGAAGACCTTGAGGAGATCGTGGAGTTCCTGCGCAATCCGCAGAAATTCTCGCGGCTTGGCGGTAAAATCCCGAAAGGCGCTTTGCTGGTGGGCCCTCCGGGGACTGGTAAGACCCTTTTGGCGCGTGCCGTGGCCGGTGAGGCTGGCGTGCCGTTCTTCACAATCTCTGGTTCGGACTTTGTTGAGATGTTCGTTGGTGTCGGTGCGTCTCGTGTTCGTGACATGTTCGAGCAGGCGAAAAAGAACGCGCCGTGTATCGTGTTCATCGACGAGATTGACGCCGTGGGTCGGCACCGTGGTGCTGGCTACGGTGGCGGCAATGACGAGCGTGAGCAGACCCTGAACCAGCTTCTGGTCGAGATGGACGGCTTCGAGGCGAACGAGGGCATCATCATCGTCGCCGCGACCAACCGCCCCGACGTGCTCGACCCCGCGCTGCTCCGCCCGGGCCGGTTCGATCGGCAGGTGGTCGTCGACCGCCCGAGCCTCGAC
>CAYPVG010000233.1:0-4485 GCA_964414085.1 uncultured Boseongicola sp.
TGATCGTGATGCGTTTGACGGCATTTGTGAGCATTTGCTGATTGAACGAGTATGTGACGGTGCGCTGGTTGCCACCTGTCGTGTTCTGCGAATGGAGGCGGGGCGAGACATTCATCGAAGCTACTCGGCGCAATTCTACGACCTTGCGCGGTTGGCGCAGTATCAAGGGCGCTTGGGCGAAGTCGGACGGTTTTGCATCGCGCCGGGTCAGGAAGATGCCGATATCCTGAGGATAGCCTGGGCGGCGCTTGCCAGATGGGTTGATACGCATGGTATTGAAGCGCTGTATGGCTGTTCTTCTTTCGAGGGTGTCGACCCTTCGGTTTACGAGGATTGCTTTGGATTGTTGTCCGCGCGGCATTTGGCGCCGCCAGACCTTGCCCCTAAGCAGAAGGCAACTGCTGTATGGCCATATGCGCGACTTGCGGAACCGAGCTTTGACCGGCTCAATGCAATGAGACGAATGCCGCCTTTGCTGCGCAGCTATCTCACCATGGGTGGTTGGGTTAGTGATCATGCTGTGATCGACCGAGAACTGGGCACCCTGCATGTTTTCACAGGATTGGAAATTGCGCGTATTCCGCCAGCGCGGGCGAGGGCGCTGAGGTCTGTTGCGGCGATGTTGAACGAACAGGCGTTGACCTGAGTCGGGCTGCACGATAGCCCCGCGCGCATGGCTCGCACTCCTCTTCTTCAGTTGACGGACATCTCGCTGACTTTCGGTGGCAATCCGGTATTTGACGATCTTTCTCTAACAGTTCAGCCGGGAGATCGGCTGGCGCTGGTTGGGCGGAATGGGTCGGGCAAATCAACCTTGATGAAGGTGATGGCTGGTCTGGTTGAACCTGATCGCGGCGCTCGAGTTGTGAGCCCGGGCGACTCCGTGGGGTATATGGCGCAGGAACCGGAAATGGCGGGATGTGCTACGCTTGGGGACTACGCGGTGCGCGATATGGACGCGTCGGACCTTTGGCGCGTTGAAGCAGTGGCCGAGAAGCTGAAGTTTGATCCTGCAACGGCTGTTGGTGCGGCGTCTGGCGGCGAAAGACGACGGGCGGCATTGGCGAAGTTAATTGCCGAGGCTCCAGACCTGATGTGCTTGGACGAGCCGACGAACCATCTGGACATTGAAGCGATTGGGTGGCTTGAGGCGCATTTGGCGTCCACGCGGTCAGCTTTCATTGTGATCTCGCACGACCGGGCGTTCTTGAGGGCTTTGTCGCGGGCGACGCTTTGGATCGACCGGGGAGAGGTTCGGCGACAGGATCAGTCGTTTGATGCCTTCGAGGCCTGGCGCGACAAGGTCTGGGAAGAAGAGGATCTTCAGCGGCATAAGCTCAATCGCAAGATCAAGGCAGAGGCGCGTTGGGCTGTTGAGGGGATTTCTGCACGGCGGAAGCGGAACCAAGGTCGGGTTCGGGCATTGCAGGCTTTGCGGGCAGAGCGAGCCGGTCAGATCAAGCGGCAAGGTGCGGCGGCAATGGAGCTGGAGGCCGGGCCAAAGTCGGGTAGGCGCGTTATCGAAGCCAAAGGTCTATCGCTTGAGTTGGGTGGCAAGCGGATCGTGAAGGATTTTTCCCTGCGGGTGGCGCGCGGAGATCGGGTTGCCTTCGTCGGGCCCAATGGCGTTGGGAAGACGTCTTTGATCAATGTTTTGACCAAGCAAGCAGAACCGGATGCCGGGACCGTTGAATTGGGGACGGGCGTTGAGATGGCGGTGTTTGATCAAAGGCGCGAGACGCTGGACCCCGATCAGTCGCTTTGGGAGAACCTTGTGGGCAGCCCTGAGATGCGGGTGTCGGGACGTGCGGATCAGGTGATGGTTCGGGGCACACCCAAGCATGTTGTCGGGTATCTGAAAGAGTTTCTCTTTGACGAGGCGCAGGCGCGAGCTCCTGTCCGGTCTTTGTCAGGGGGCGAGAAGGCGCGGCTATTGCTGGCAAGGATTATGGCGAAGCCGTCGAACCTTTTGGTATTGGACGAACCGACAAACGATCTGGATATTGAGACGCTTGATCTCTTGCAGGAGATTTTGGGCGACTACGATGGGACCGTACTGCTCGTCAGTCACGACCGGGATTTTCTGGATCGCGTGGCCACAACAACCGTGGGCATGGAAGGCAACGGACGTGTTGTTGTTCATGCGGGCGGATGGTCGGATTACGCGCCGAAGCGGCAACTGGTGGAGCCCGTTGAAACCGCTGTTGCTCCAAAGCCGAAGAAGGCAGAGGAGGTCAAGAAGCCAACCGCGAAAGGTTTGAGTTTCACCGAGAAACACAGGCTTGAGGCTTTGCCGGAAGAGATAGCGCGGCTTGAGGCGGAGATATCAAAGCTGGGTGCCTTGTTGTCGGACCCGGAGTTGTTCACGCGCGAGCCGGTGAAATTCAAAAAGGCGACGGAAGCATTGACCGAGCGCGAGGCGAAGTTGTCGGCCGCAGAAGATGAATGGCTGGAGCTGGAAGAGAAGGCTTCAGAGGCGAGCTAAGGCAGTTGGGTGCAGTTCCGGCTGGTAGCCAGCCAACAGCGCCTGAAGTGTTAATGCCGGTGTTGCGACGAGGGTTTTGCCAGAATTGGGTTTCGTTGTTGGTGCTCCGTAACTGTCTGGCTCGATTGGAATCAGAGCATCTTCCATTACGAGTTGGGGCTCCGAAGACAGAATAACTGCTCCGTTAGGAAGCTGCGATATGTCGGCTTCTATCCGGCGTTGCTTGAAAGTACGGGGAATGGCTCGGTCTTGATGGAGTTGATTATCTAGAGCTTTCACATTGCCGTTGATCCCGACAGCATCGCGGTACGCATTGTAGGCATACCGTCGGCAGAGGGCGCAGGGGCGGTGGCCTGCGGCGAGTGCGACGGCTTCGTCGAGGAAGAATAGCTCGGTGTAGTTGCCGGGCTGCATGATCTCCCGGTGCCAGTCTTTGTGTTTTAGGACGCATGTGACCCAGGCTTTGTGGCGCCACCGGGCGCTGCCAAGTTTTTGCTTTTCATCATGCAGTATACCGCGATTGCCCATAAACAGGCCGCGACCTTGATGGGCAATGATATCTCCGTTGGCGAGGACGCGGTTTTGGAACGGCATGGGGGGACGGTAGCCGCTCGCGACCGGTGAAGAAATCCGAATTATGCTAAAGCATATGCTCCAAGGCACATTCCGAATGCGACACTGAGCAGGAAAATATACTGGACCATTGGGGGGAACTCCCAAACTTTTTAAACAAACACTGTGAAATTTTTGCCAATCGATCATGGCATAAGCAAGGAAACGGCGTGTTTCTTGTGGGATTTGTGTGTTTCCGGACTGGAAATCCTCTGCGTGAATATGGGGTAAAATAATACCTAATTTATAACCATTTGATATTGCTTAATTAAATAAAGATTATCGATGTTGACTGTGCAAGCAGAACGGTTAGAAACCGCCCATCTAATGCAACCCCCGAAGGGTACTGAAATGAAGACTTTTTCCGCAACTCCCGCGGAGATCGAGAAAAGCTGGGTTCTGATCGACGCTGAGGGCGTTGTTCTGGGCCGTTTGGCTTCGATCATCGCGATGCGCTTGCGCGGCAAGCACAAGGCAACGTTCACGCCGCACATGGATATGGGCGACAACGTAATCGTTATCAACGCAGACAAGGTTCAGCTGACTGGCAAAAAGCGCGACAAGCCGAACTACTGGCACACTGGCTACCCGGGCGGCATCAAGTCCCGCACGACCGGCCAGATCCTTGAAGGTGCGCACCCTGAGCGCGTTGTTATGCAGGCCGTTAAGCGCATGCTGCCTGGCAACCGCCTGAGCCGCCAGCAGATGACCAACCTTCGCGTTTATGCCGGTGCCGAACACCCGCATGATGCGCAGCAACCTGAAGTTCTGGACGTGAAGTCCATGAACAGCAAGAACACCCGGAGCTAATCATGGCAGAAGACATCAAATCTCTCGACGATCTGAAAGACGTCGTTGCCGAGGGCGCTGCTGCGCCGGAAGCGGTTGTCGAAACAGCCGTGACAGCGGAACCGGTTCGTGACGAGCTTGGCCGTTCTTATGCAACAGGTAAGCGGAAGGACGCGGTTGCTCGCGTCTGGATCAAGCCAGGTTCTGGCAAGGTCACCGTCAATGGCAAAGAAATGGATGCATATTTTGCGCGTCCGGTTCTGCAAATGATCCTGCGTCAGCCGTTCACTGTTGCCGGTGTTGAAGGCCAGTTCGACGTAATGGCGACCGTCAAGGGCGGTGGTCTGTCGGGTCAGGCCGGTGCTGTGAAGCACGGTATTTCGAAAGCTCTTCAGCTTTACGATCCGTCCTTGCGCGCAGCCTTGAAGGCCGCAGGCTTCCTGACACGCGATAGCCGTGTTGTTGAACGTAAGAAGTTCGGTAAGGCGAAAGCCCGTAAAAGCTTCCAGTTCTCCAAGCGTTAAGCTGTTCGACAGATTTTGGAATTGGGCCGTCCGGTTGGGCGGCCCTTTTTCTTTGTTGGTTTAGCGTTTTGTGAG
>CAYPVG010000234.1:0-4737 GCA_964414085.1 uncultured Boseongicola sp.
CGCAAAAGCCGAGAAAATGGCGGCCGAAGCCGCTTAAGGAGTCTCCATGGCTGACACAATGCAATTCGACCTTGTTTCGCCCGAACGCCGTCTGGTGTCCGGGCAGGCAACGGCGGTTCAGGTGCCTGGCGCCGACGGCGATATGACAGCAATGCCTGATCATGCGCCAACGGTCACGACACTACGCCCCGGTGTTCTCTCGGTTGAGATGGACGGCGCGACGCAGGACTTCGTCGTCACCGGAGGCTTTGCGCAAATCTCGGCAGAAGGCACGTCCGTGCTGGCCGAAGAAGCGCTGCCAAAGAGCGAAGTCACGGCCGAGTTCCTCGACGAGCGCATCGCCAAAGCCGTGGCTGCCCGCGACTCTGCTGAAGGTGAGGCGCTAGACGCTGCCTCGAAGCGCGTGGCGGACCTCGAGGCAGTCAAAGAAGCGCTGTAAGCTGCGACTGAAAGTGAGTACGTTGAAGGGCCCGTCAGGGCCCTTTTGCATTAGCGGCTATCAGCCAGTTCACGATACAACGCGGCATAGGCCGGGTCTTCCAGAAGCTGTTCCAACCGCTCTTTCCATAACCGAAGCGAATTTTCGCGCAGAAACATCAGACGTCCACGCGACTGCGCGTCCAATTCTTTCATGATCTCCCAAATCTGCTCCTTTTTGGAACGAAGCGATGTATCCTCCACGTCATTGAAATTGTTTAAATTCCAATAGCGAAGGGCGACATCGCGATCCGGATGCGACGCGCTCCCTCTGTCTGATTTCAACAAGAAGCTCGATGCATCGCGCACCGCATAGTGATTGACCTGAGCCAGCTTCCGACACTCCGGATCCACCGTGCGCCAGCTCTTCGGCTCACCTGCCGGCAGTCGCTGGCCCGACCCATTCGCGATAACCGGCGTCTCCACAAGTGGCACCTTTGCCCGGTGAATGCCGGGCCGCCGATAGGACGCTGTGCGAAACAGCGCCTTGTATCCACGCTGAATATTGGCGATGTCGCTGTCCTTCTCGGTCTGACAATACCTTGCAGTGACCAACTCGTCGCTCAGGTCCAATGCGCCCGAGTTGCCATAGAACCGCCAATTGACGAGGATCTCATCCGGGCTCCCGCACGCCTCTACCAGATCGGCGACAGTGCCGTCTCCCACTTTGACGTGTAGAAACTCATCGCCATCCAGCGCCATACACCAGTTGCTGTCCCTGTAGCTTTCACTTTGTGATGCGCGCCGATAAGCCTTGTTCTGCCACTGCCTTTTTCTTGAGGGGTTCGGAAAATACTCAATAGCCCCGATCCTCTCCAAAGTGCGGAGGTGCTTCTGTGTCTCGTCACTGGAGTCGTTTTGATAAATCTGGATGCGGTCAAATCCGATGAACTTGTGGTACGCGACCCATTCGAGGATATTTGGGCCCTCATTCTTTATCGTGGTCACCAACAAAAAGGTGTCCGCCATTGAAAGCTCCCGGAAATGCCTCGCCCGCCTTGCGCAAAACTAGCCGAGCCACCAAGACAAAAGAAAGCCCTTTGAAATTGTCTTCGTTTTGGACCTTTGGAACGAGGCGCCAACGTGCCCACTGATGTTAGCTTGCGGTCGGTCTTCGCGTAGTTGGCGCGGGAGTACCTCTAAGCGGCTTTGTTTTGACCGTGTGAATCTCCACGAAACGGTCGAATATCAACAAACACATCCGGCTGGGCACCGCCAAAGCTAACCGCACCGGGGCAGGCGCGAACCAACTTCCGCGTATCGGGACTAACGATGTTGAAGAACTCGACGCAGGACGAACAGACACCGGCGTTATCCGAAACCGAATGCGGCACCTCTTCGTTGTCTATTGTCGTCGTGACCTGTTTCGAAAGGAAATTGGCGTGATTGGCACGGTGGGTCAGCCAGTGCTTTTCAAGGCTGTCTCGAATGCCCCAGAAGCGTGTGAACATGAAGAAAACCTTCACCATTACGGCCTCGATGGCGGTTTTCTGCTCCCATTCGTCCGGGCGCTGCGACGTATATTCCTCACTGTCGACAATCGACTGCAACTGATCTCGCGTCGGAAGCGTTTCAGGTTGGAATGTGCTCGCGCTCATTTCCGCGTTGAGGTGGCGGTCCAAGTCCGCACCCAGTCGAACGGGGCTCAGCAACAGAAACTCGCCGTTCCGCTCTGATGCGCGATACCATGACCCTTGGCGGGTACACATGCGGCTGAAGACTTGTGGCGTAGCATAGATTGCACGCCCGGGGGCGACTTTCAGAGTTTCGCACGGTGTCATGCGGCTTCCCGTCAGGGTTAATCCCAAGTCACGAACAATGCGACCAGCAGCTTTGAATTCGTCGGCGGGTATCCAATAGAGAAAGGCATTCATCGTGTTTGTCCTTCTGGCTGGACGCTACGAATTGCAGCGCCGCTTCAACCACTGGACTAGCCGAGCACTGTTTCAGCAGATTGCCAAAAAGCGATGAAATTGGTTTCAGTTGTTTCAACGCGGCAAATCGGACTTCTCGCCTAGGTAGGGCCAGAGAGTTGCAAAATGTGACTTCTTCCGACGTCGAAGAGAGGCCCCGTCACCCCAGTGCGCAGGCTGCCTTGAAGAAACCAACCCGAAGCTTGATCCGCTCTCGATGGGCGCAAAGGTCGGACACTCCGCGTTTCTGGGCCTTCAAACTGATCCGATAACCCAAGAAGACGCGCGTCTCTTCAAAGATAGCACCGGCGTGGATTGACGACAGGTCCACGAGACCGCGTTGGCCGCCATGTTGCGTGGCTTTCAAGCCAGCGACACGCATCACTGAAACCTCAGTCGCGAAAGTTCCGCCATGACGCCGGTCCCGGTATCATCACTGTCTGACGAGACGGCCAAACCGACGAGGCTTCCAGCCTCTTCCCCGAAAGCACGGCGGTGGTCGGCTGCAAGGTCCACGGTTTCAGATGCTGAGCCAGTGCCCGCGCTTCGGCGAATAATGGTGCGGCCACGGTCGCCAAGGTAGGGGCTTTCCAGGAAATCGCCCCGATCGTGATCTCCGCCCCAAACGTAAACCATCACACGCGCATTTTCGTCGTTCAGCAAAGATCGCACGCCACGCCCCTTCGCCCCCTCTGCGGCGTCAGCTGGAAGGAAAACAAAGTAAAGCGACAAGTTCCGATCATCGCCGCCTTTCAGGGTCAGGTCAGTCGGCGGCACCGATTGTGAGACGTTCCAGTCCCAACTTACATCGCGTTTATTCCAAAGGCTCTCGGGCAGTTGGGTCCAAAGCAAGGAAACCGTTTCGTCGGAACTGACCTTCAGCGTCTCACCGTTCAGCCCATAGTCATTGGAGGAAAACATCGAGAAGCGTTGTTCTTTCCACCCTTGGCCGAACATGACCTGCTGTCCGAACGCCACCCCAGGGGCGACACCACACATCAGGGCAATGGTCGTCACAAAAGACTTCACGGCACACTCCTTCCTCTCATCGCGACATAGCGCGTTCCAAAGACATGTCGCTACTTGCAGCCAATGTCCGCTCAATTGATTTCACGAACCTGTCAGATTGCGCCCTTCGCCTGCCCGACCTGACGCACAATCGCGCCGATCTGCATCAGCTGTTCGGACAATGGAGAGGTCTTGCGCCACACCATTCCGATGGTCCGCGATGGCCGCTCTCGCGAGAACCGGGCAACGGAAACGTCGGCGCTTTGCGTCTCAAGTCCAAGCGCCATGTCCGGTATCAAAGTCACGCCCATACCTGCGCTGACCATCTGCACGAGTGTCGACAGGGATGATCCCTCCATCAGGTTCCGCGGTTTGGCTTGCGTCATCTTGCAGAACGACAAGGCTTGGTCGCGAAAGCAGTGGCCTTCCTCCAGAAGCATCAACCGCATCGTCGGCAAAATTTCCGGACTTGGCACCGGATCTTCGGCCTCCGCCATGGGGCGTACGAGGACGAACTCTTCCTGAAACAGCGCAAACTCACGCAGCGCGGGTTCTGAAATGGGCAGCGCAACAACGGCCAAATCCAACCGTGCTGCCAGCAAATCCTCAATCAGGGATGCAGTCACAGTTTCCCGCACAGTCACCGACAACGCGGGCATGCGATCGGACAATGCAGACATGATCCCCGGCAAAAGATAAGGCGCAACCGTCGGGATCACCCCCAGCCTCAAGCGACCGGCAAGTGGACCGGTTGAGGCTTGGATCAACTCCTCCAACTCGTCTGTCTCGACAAGGATCTTTCGCGCGCGTTCCAAAAACACTTCACCGAAATGCGTCAGCTGAACCTTGCGCGCAGTCCGTTCCACCAATGGCGCGCCCGCCAGTGCTTCAAGCTCTTTGATCTGCAAAGACAGCGCGGGTTGCGAGATACTTGATGCTTCTGCAGCTCGGCCAAAATGCAGTTCCCGCGCCAAAGCGTCGAAATATCGAAGCTGTTTCAAGGTGATGCCCGACATACGCAAACTCCATAAGGAAAACCTATCAGAACCTTTAGAAATTCAAATTGGATCTAATGATAGCGGCTCTTTAGAACTATTCCAGATAGATTCGAACACCCCCAATAACAGGAGAGATCACATGGACGGCAACGACTTCCCAGCAGGCGGTGGATGCCCGGTCATGCACGGTGGCAACACCAGCAACGACAAACCCGTCACCAAGTGGTGGCCCAACGCGCTGAACCTCGACATCCTGCACCAGCACGGTGCGCGCACGAACCCGATGGATGCCGATTTCGACTTCCGCGAAGCCGTCAAATCGCTCGACTTCGACGCCGTTA
>CAYPVG010000235.1:0-5546 GCA_964414085.1 uncultured Boseongicola sp.
GGCTTGGTCACAGGTCAGGCTGCTTTGATGACCTACGCTTGTGTCGCCATTTTAGCGGCGACAACTTATGTTTTTGGCGGCTTAATGCGCGAGCAGGTCTGCATCTACATGTGCCCTTGGCCGCGCATTCAGGCCGCGATGATGGACGACGATACTTTGACCGTCGCTTACCGTGACTGGCGCGGAGAGCCACGCGGCAAAGGCAATGTGCGTCGCGCCAAAGCTGCAGCTGCTGCGGCGCTTGAGGCTGAGACGATCACGGCACAAGCTGGCCCCGGCCATGCGCGGTACGCCGCAACGCCTTATCCCGGCAAGGAGAAGGTGACACCCATTGCGGCCGCAGATGGCCCAGGAGACTGCATTGACTGCATGGCGTGCGTGAATGTTTGCCCCATGGGCATCGACATCCGCGACGGCCAACAAATGGAATGCATCACCTGCGCACTTTGTATCGACGCGTGCGACGAAGTGATGGAGAAGATCGGCAAAGAACGTGGGTTGATCGACTATCTCGCGCTGTCTGATGAGGGCCGCGAACGCGAGGGCCAGCCACCACGCCCCATCTGGCAACATATTTTCCGCCTGCGTACGATTATCTACACAGCCATCTGGGGCGCGATCGGCGTAGGTCTCGTTTGGGCGCTCTTCATTCGCTCCGACATCGGTCTCACAGTTGAGCCGGTTCGGAACCCGCAGTTCGTCACGCTCTCTGATGGCTCGATCCGTAATGCCTACACGTTGCGTATCCGAAACCTCACAGGCGAAGACCGCGAATTCCGCGTGCTTTTGAACTCCGAGGACATTTTGCGCATCGGCGTTGAGGCCGAAGGCCCGGCGCCGAACCATGTAATCGTACCGGCCAACGAGACCCTGAGTGTGCGCACCTATGTCACCGCACGCCCGCAGGACCCGGCCGGCAGCCGCGAGCGTACCGAGCTTAGCCTTTGGGTCGAGGACGTCGCCACCGATGCCCGCGCAGGCGAACCGACAGTATTTAATGGAAGGGAAGCACAATGAACGGACGCGAATTGAACGGCTACCATGTCCTCGCCATGTTCGTCGCAGGCTTCGGGATCATTATCGCGGTGAACCTGACCTTGGCCTTTCAGGCGGTTGGTACGTTCCCCGGACTGGAGACCAAGAATTCTTACGTTGTCAGCCAAAGCTTTGACAAAGACCGTGCGGCGCAGACGGCGCTGGGCTGGGAGGTTGACGCCTACTTGGACGGGCCCAACCTGGTTCTTTCAGTGAATGATAACGAAGGTGTGGTGGTTCCCGAAATCCTGTCCGCTACCTTTGGGCGCGCCACACACGTAGGCGACGACCAAACGCCGGCCTTTGTGCACGATGGAAAAGTTTTTTCGGCCCCTGTAGGTGAACTCGCGCGCGGGAACTGGAACCTGCGGCTGGAAGCGCTTGCAGCAGATGGCACGCTGTTTCGCCAGCGCATCGTCATATGGGTTGGGTTATGATCGCGGCCTGCGGAGCTTGCGCCACCGAGCCTCGCGTTGTTGCAGAGGCCGTAGATACTGGTGCGCCGACGCATCAGCTTTATCTGCCAACGATTCATTGTGCAGGTTGCATTCGCACGGTTGAAGACACACTGGCGCAATTGCCGGGCGTCGAGGCTGCACGGGTGAATCTGTCGCTAAAGCGCGTCGCTGTAACTGCGCCAAAGAATGCCGATCCGACGCCTTGGATCGAAGCGTTGGCTGACGCTGGGTATGAGGCACATGAAGCGCAGTCAGCAAAATCCGACGACGTTAGTGACCGCGAAATCCTGATGCGTCTTGGCGTTGCGGGCTTTGCCATGATGAACGTGATGCTGCTGTCAGTCGCCGTCTGGTCTGGTGCCTCCGATGCGACACGTGATTTGTTCCATTGGATCAGTGGCGCCATCGCAATCCCGGCGGCCATGTTCTCGGCCCAACCGTTTTTCAAGAACGCGTGGTCCGCGCTCAAAGCGCGTTCGGTCAATATGGATGTGCCGATCTCAGTGGCGATACTCCTCGCGTTGGGCATGTCGGTTTACGAAACCAGCGCAGGTGGCGAGCATGCCTATTTCGACGCCGCGCTTTCGCTGACTTTCTTTCTACTGGCAGGCCGTGTTTTGGATCAGCGGATGCGGAAGGCTGCACGGTCGGCGGCGCAAGATTTAGCGGCGCTGGAGCCGAGCCGTGCGATTGTCATTCGCAATGAAGAGCGCCAGAGCGTTTCTGTCTCCGATCTCTCTATTGATGATGCGATCTGGCTTGCAGCGGGGGCGCGCATACCTGCAGAGGCTGTACTTGAAGACGGAACTGTCGACGTTGACAGAAGTCTTTTGACTGGCGAAAGCGATCCCGTCACCGTCCGAAAAGGGGAGCGCCTCTTTTCTGGCGATGTCACTTTGACCGGGCCGATCACTGCGCGGGTTTCGGCGGTTGGTGAAGACACGATGCTGCGCTCGATCATGCAGCTTGTTGCGCGCGCCGAAGGAGCGAAAAGCCGCTACTCCGGTCTCGCTGACCGTGCGGCGCAGGCTTACGTCCCCATCGTACACCTGACCGCGCTCGCGGCTTTTGTTGGGTGGCTCTGGGTCTCGGGCGATGTACGGTATTCCCTCAACGTTGCGGTTGCGACGCTTATCATCACCTGTCCTTGCGCGCTTGGGCTGGCAGTTCCGGCTGTAGCCGCGGCTGCAACGGGTGGGTTGTTCCGGCGTGGGCTTCTCGTGAAGTCTGATACCGCACTCGAGCGGCTTTCCGGCGTGGACACCGTTGTTTTCGATAAAACCGGCACGTTGACGCGGCCCACACTGTCCGTGCCGGACAGTCTGAGCGCCGAAGAAGATGCCGTTCTCAAAGCCCTGGCGCTTCAATCAGATCACCCGCTTTCGAAAAGCTTGGTGTCGCAACTGAAAGACGTCACCCCAGCGCCATTGTCCGATATTCAAGAGATCGCGGGGACGGGGGTAAGCGCGACCTACAAGGGCGCCGCCGTTCGTCTGGGCCGGGGGTCCTGGATTGGGACGGACGCACCAACGGCTTTCGAAGCTGGAAAGATTTATCCTCTTGCCTCAAGCGAAGTTCTCCTTCCCGGGGCGCGGCAGGGCATTGAAGATGTCAAAGCCATGGGGCTGTCGATCCACGTTCTGACGGGCGACACCGATGAAAAGGCGCAGAGCCTTGCCCGCGACCTTGGGCTTGAGAATGTCGTCGCCGGTGTCGATCCAAAAGAGAAACTGGCCTTTATTGAGGCTCTGAAGTCCGACGGCCATAGCGTTCTTATGGTTGGCGACGGGTTAAACGATGTTGCAGCCCTGACGGCCGCAAACGCCGCGATCTCCCCCGGGACAGCCTTGGAAGCGAGCCGATCCGCAGCGGACGTTGTTCTTGTGTCTGGCCGGATGCAATCCGTCGCTGAGGCCCTGAAAGGAGCGCGTCTGGCGCACCGGTTGATCTTGCAGAATTTCGGATTTGCAGCCGCCTACAACATGGTCGCGATCCCGCTGGCTGTTCTTGGATTTGCGTCACCGCTTATGGCAGCATTGGCCATGTCGATGAGTTCGATTACAGTCACCGTCAACGCGTTACGCGCGAGGTAGCCAGATGAACGTCCTTGTCATACTAGTTCCCTGTTCCTTGATCTTGGGTCTCGGCGCGCTGATCGCTTTCGCCTGGACCATTCGCAACAACCAGTACGAAGACATGGAAGGCGACGCGCATCGAATTCTTCTCGACGATGCGCTTGATGCAGGCCCGCCAGATGCAGGTTCCGGCACATAAGCCCGCGTACGAAAGGTTTCATTTCTCGCAATAATCCTCACGCGAACCCGGGGTGTCGTTCGCGTATCAGAAAGAGTGAAACAGCGGCGACAGTTTGGCAGCGCCCACGCAACAATAAGCCCAAGAATTTGAGCGCAAAAAAATACTTAGAAAACAGTACTGTAAAATAAAGCCGGCAAGGCTTTGCCGATCGAGGCGTAGTTTTCCACAGAAGAAGTCGTTCGCCGCCGCAATCACCACTTTTCTGCCACATTTCTACTTACCGTCAGTCTGGAATTATCGAGTTTCGGTTCGCTCCGGTCCCCTGCGTGCTCACCACGACAGCCGGTTCAGCCAATCATCCTGAGTGCATTTCCATAGCAAGAAAACCGGTGCGCAAGCGGCGATAGCTTCTCGCGCAAACGGGAGAGGATTGACATGAATACGACGGCCTATTTCGACGCCTCCGCGACCGATACACCTGAAGAGCTTGCCCCCACGCTTGCGGTAGATGCTGTCACTGGCGTCCCAAGCGAAGGCACCGGCCTGATCGGGGCGGCATTTGCGCCAGGGACGAAGATTTGGAACACCGACATGGCGCGAGAGGCTGCGGCAGGTGATCCCGACGCGACATTCATTGCATCCGAAATCGCTTACGCCTCCGGCAAGAGCGACACGAGCATTTCGCAGTTCATCGGTGATGATGCGGTGTCACTTCTTGGCGATGGGACGCTGGAGATGGGACCGTCAACGTTGACACTTATGGGCTACATTTACATCCCGCCCGGCGTACATGAGATCAAGGTCATTTCGGACGATGGGTTCGAACTTAAGCTTGGCGGCGTCGACCTTATCTCCTTCGAAGGGACACGAGGGCCAGATGGTACGGCGCGCGTCGCGGATTTTGACGGCGGCCTCTACAGCTTTGAAATGCTTTATTTTGATGCTGGCGGCGGCATGGCGCTGGCGCTCGAGATCGACGGTCTACCGGTCGGCCAAAGCGCGTATTACCAATCACAGGATGACTTTACGAACCCGCCGGCTGACGTTCCGTTGGTACCGGTCGACGACTATCACCCGTCGTTCTTTCTTGGTGCACACAGTCTGGAAACAGCTATCAACGGCACCGGGACCCAAGCGCGCGATGTGATCCACGGCAATGGAGCCGACGACACCATCCAAGGTCTCGGCGGAGACGACGAACTTCATGGCGGCTACGGCGATGACGTGCTGTTGGGCGGCGACGGGGATGATGTTCTCGACGGCGGATTTGGGTCTGACGTTCTTAATGGTGGTGCCGGCGATGACCTTCTGATTGCGCGTTCGGATGCTGGTGAACAGCGCATCGGACAAGTCGCTTTGGAAAACGAAACCCGCGGCGATCCAGATGGCGAAGTCGATCCCATCACTCAGAAACTTTACGCCTACAATGATCAACCGCTCCACGGCGATGACGTCCTCATAGGTGGCGAGGGGTCGGATACCTTCCTGATTTCGCCGCAGATCAATGCAAAACTCGACATCATCCAGCAACACGTGAATGCCGACGGCACCATCAACTGGGCCGGTGTTGCGGGCGAGAACGACGAGCTCCACGATCACTGGGTCGACAGCTTTGGCATTGATATTATTGCAGATTACAACGCCGAAGAAGATCAGATCGCGGTCATAGGGCACACGGCTGTTCCGTTCGTTACCTATGCTGATGTGTTGGGTGACGATGCTTTGGAGTCGATCATCACCGTCATTTCAGTTCAGCACGGCAACGGTGGTGCACATGACCAAGACTTGATTGGGCAG
>CAYPVG010000236.1:0-5984 GCA_964414085.1 uncultured Boseongicola sp.
CAACAGCTTGGAGGCCGGCGTCGTGTTCTCAAAGCGCATATCTTTGTGGTACGGCAAAACAAACCTCATCGGCCAAGAGATATGCGGCATTGCCTTCAGCAACGTTTCGCGCTCAATCAATGCTTTCTTGACCAGATCGACCTCGAAGTACTCGAGGTATCGCAAGCCACCATGGAACAGCTTGGTCGACGCTGAAGACGTAGCGGAAGCAAGGTCATTCATTTCGGCCAAAGTCACCTGCAGCCCGCGCCCCTGCGCGTCTCGTGCGATACCTGTGCCGTTAATTCCGCCGCCAATGATAAACAGATCCACAGCGCTATCGGCCATGTCGGAAACCCCTTAGCTAAAGCTTGCTCGGTTTTTTCTTTTCAGCTGCGATTCAATCAGATTTCTTAAACCACCACAATCGCGTTTTACCGTTTGAAACCTCAAAAAAATCACAACAATACCGAACACTGTACGAGCTAAATCTAGCATTGAATGTTCGTTTTGTTCGTTTTAGTTTGCCGACGAAAGGAGCTCGTCTTGGCAGACAACCATCGACTGCAATCTATCCGTGATATGGCACGGCGCGACGGAAAGATATCAACCGACTCAATCGCGCGCGCATTTGACGTGACAGTCCAAACTGCACGACGCGATCTTACCAAGCTTTGCGAAAATGGGCACCTTACCCGGGTGTATGGGGGGGCTGTTTTGCCCTCGGGAACTCGGAACATTCGGTATACCGATCGTCAGACTTTGAATGCCGGTTCCAAGACAAGAATGGCCACGGCTGCGGCCGAAATGATCCCAACAGGCGCGTCAGTCTTCCTCGATATTGGCACAACTTTAGAAGCCGTGGCCCAACAAATCCACGACCATAAGTCACTTGTTGTCATCACCAACAATCTCCACGTCGCAAATATCCTCAGCACGGCTCCAGACATCGAAGTCGTGCTGGCTGGTGGAATTTTGCGAGCTTCTGACGGCGGTCTGGTTGGCGACGTTACAGCTGAATTTGTTCGTCATTTTCGGCCTGATATCGCTTTCCTGGGAGCGTCCGCGCTCAGCGAAGACGGCGATGCATTGGATTTTGACTTTCGCGAGGTTCGGGTAGCCCAAGCGGTTATGGGTTTGGCGCGACGCAGCATTCTACTAGCGGATCACAGCAAGTTTTCGCGCTCGGCACCGGTGCGGATCGGTCGAATTGCAGACTACGATGGGTTCATAACCGACGCGCCATTGCCTACCGAACTGAAAGAACAATGCAATCGGCAAAACTGCGAGGTAACCGCCGCCTAAGTAATCGTTTTGTCGAGATGCCTTGCCACGCTATCTTTCACGGCAGACAAACAAAGGGCTGCTCATCATGCTTCGACTTGCACTCGCCACGCTTCTCATAATCCTGGCGACCACAGCGTCAGCGCAAGATCGCCGCATCAGCCACTGCATCGCAATCGCGAACGCCGACCCCGCGCTTGAATTCGTTCATAAGGCAAGCTGGCAAGTGCCCCTCCCTGACGAGTTCACTGTCCGGATTTCTTACGTGGATCACTCCATGTTCCTGCTCCAAACGCCAGGTGGCCTCAACGCGGTCACCGATTACAATGGGTTTATCGGAGCGTTGGATTGGCTGCCCGACATCGTCACGATGAATAATGCTCACAGCACACATTGGACCTCGTTTCCCAACCCAGACATCCCGCACATTCTGGAAGGTTGGCGGCAAGAGGGGCTGCCAGCGGACTACAACTTAGATCTCGGAGAAATGCTGGTTCGAAACGTCACGACTGATATTCGGGACAGATTTGACGCGGTCACGCGAGTGAAGGACGGCAATTCAATCTTTGTCTTCGAGGTCGGTGGCTTGTGCATCGGTCACCTCGGCCACCTGCACCACGAACCAAGCGAACAACAGTACGCGGCACTTGGGCGGCTCGATGTTGTCATGGCCGCGGTGGACGGTGGCCTAACGGTGGATACGCCCACCATGATCCGGATCGTAAATCGCCTGAAATCATCAATTGTGATTCCAATGCACTGGTTCTCGCGCGGATCGCTAGAAATCTTCCTCGCGGGTGTCTCGGACGATTTTGCAGTTGATCGAACCGGCGAAACTTCTCTGGAAGTATCACTCAGAACCCTTCCAAGCCGCCCAACCGTGGTCGTGCTCGAACCGCGATTTCTCTCAATGGACAATTGACATCCGGCGGTGGACAAGGAAATCCAACGCACATGTTGAACGCCTTCGCAGACAGTCACGCTGATGCTCTTCGCAAAAGAATGCCCGACCTTGCGATCAAGCCAGCCGAACAACGTTATCTGGAAGAACCCCGCGGCAAATGGGCAGGCCTTCCTACATATGTCGCGACGCCGCGTTCTGTCGAAGAAGTTTCCGAAATCGTCAAAGCAGCCAACGAGCTTTTGTTCCCAATACAAGCATATGGCGGCGGGACGGGCCTCGTTGGCGGGCAACTGACAACAACAGGCCCAGCGCCATTGATCCTATCGATGGAAAAAATGAACACGATCCGCGATGTGTTCCCATCGGAGAATACGCTGATCGCAGAAGCAGGTGTCACGCTCGAAACCATCCATAACGCTGCTGCTGATATCAACCGACTCTTCCCCTTGACTTATGGCAGCAAGGGGACTGCCCAAATAGGTGCTGGCCTCGCCGTGAACTCCGGTGGGCTGAACGTGCTGCGCTATGGAATGGCGCGCGATTTGTGCCTTGGGATTGAGGCTGTACTCCCCAACGGAGACATTCTTCACGGCCTGAAACGTCTTAAGAAAGACAACACTGGCTACGATCTGCGGCACCTATTGATCGGCTCAGAAGGGACTTTGGGCCTTATCACCGCCGCGTCGCTTAAGCTGTCACCACGCCCCACCAATACCGCAACGGCAATTCTCACGGTTCCAAGCCCCGCCGCTGCCCTCAAACTACTTGGACGAACATGGGATGCCGCCGGCGAAGTTATCTCTGCATTCGAATTGCTGTCAGGAACCGGATTTGAATTTCTGGCAGAGAAGTTTCCGGAGATGCGCCAACCGTTTGCGGAAATCCCAAACTGGGCTGTTCTGGTGGAGCTCGCCACGTCCGGCGATACAGAACCACAGAGCATCCTGGAGACCCTCTTCGCCGAAGCGTTCGAAGACGGACTTGTCGAAGACGGTTTGATCGCGTCGAGCGGCCAACAAGCAGACGCATTTTGGGCGGTGCGGGAGACCATTCCACTTGCAAATCGCGCCATCGGCGCCATCGCAAGCCACGACATCTCGCTTCCGCTCTCCGAACTCGCGGGCTTCATCGATACAACGACGCAAGAACTGACCGCGATCGCCCCAATCCGCTTGAACTGCTTTGGCCATCTCGGCGACGGCAATATGCATTTCAACGTTTTCCCGCCAAAAGGTCGGGACCGCAAAGACTTCGCGGACATTGCCCCCCAAATTTCACGTCTGGTCCATGATCGCGTGGTGGAACTGGGTGGCAGTTTCAGTGCCGAACACGGTCTCGGGCGCCTGAAAACAGCCGACCTGGAACGTTACGGCGATCCGACGAAACTCGCGACGATGCGGGCTCTCAAGACCGCGCTCGATCCAAACGGCATCCTCAATCCTGGCGTCGTATTGTCAGAAACATAAAGAAGCCCCGCCGCAGAAACGGCAGGGCCATCACTCGTCTCACACCGACTTGCAAGTCAGCGCGGTTCTAAGCCTTAGCTAGTTAATATAAAGCTAACTACAGCCCCTCAAACTCGCAAAGCACTTCGACATCTATGCCAAGTGCTTCCAGCTTCTGTCGCCCACCAAGCTCGGGAAGGTCGATAATGAATGCACAACCCAAGATATCAGCCCCCATCCGCTCCAATAGCTTGATCCCGGCCTCTGCCGTGCCACCAGTTGCCAGTAGATCATCAACGACCAAAACCTTCTCACCTGGCTGAACTGCGTCATCATGAACCTCCATGATCGCCTCACCGTACTCCAACTGGTACTCTTGGCTTAGCGTCTTACCTGGCAGCTTGCCTTTCTTCCGGATGGGCACAAAACCTACAGACAGCTGGTGTGCGATTGCACCGCCAATAATGAACCCCCGCGCCTCAAGCCCAACCACTTTGTCGATCTCCAGCCCCGCATAGGGGTGTAGCAACTGATCAATACACATCCGAAAACCGCGCGGATCAGCAAAAAGTGTGGTGACATCGCGGAACAAGATGCCTTCATGCGGAAAGTCAACAATTGTACGCACGTAATCTTTAACGGTCTTTTTGCGATGGTTCATGTCGGGCCCTGTTCACATTCGATCGGCACCCATCACAACGCGACCAAATGGAATAAGCAAGAGTCATGAACGACGCACCAAAAACGTCCAGACGCGGCCTCGTCATCGGAGCACTCGCCCTCGCGGCTGTCGCCGGCGGCTGGCAAGCATGGGTTCAACGACCGCGCGCAATGAGTTTTGAACCAATCGCAACACTTCCGGGGTGGCGCCAAACAGTTTTTGAAGGCGTTTCCGCCCCGTCCGGAGGCCTGTCCCGCTCAGCCGCCTTCGCTGGAATTGGTGCCGGAGCAGTGCCTACCGAAATACTCGAGCCCAGCGCCCTCTGCCGCACGCTTTTCCCCCGTGCTCGCTCTGGTAAAGTCCCCGTCGCCGTTTTCTCAGATTTCTTTTGTCCCTATTGCCGGACTTTGACGGAACGCCTCGCTGCACGCGCAGCCGACCCATCGTCGAAAGCGTTGATCAACTGGCACGAGCTTCCACTACTCGGTCCATCCTCGGTCATCGCCGCTCGCGCTGCCGTGGCAGCCGACCTCCAGCGAGCCTACCCAGAGTTCCAGGCACGCATGTCGGGCTCGGCGTTCCGACCGACTCCGCGGTTCCTGATCGAAACGGCAACCGCGACCGGTCTGGATCCAGCGAAGTTCGTGGCCGACATGGAAAGCCAAGTGGTCGATAGCAGACTCTCGCGCACGCGAAATGCAGCCCAGACGCTTGGCATCTACGGCACGCCCGCGATGGTGGTTGGCCGAACGCTGGTGATAGGAGAGATCAGCGATCGTCACCTGGATGAACTTATCACGTTGGAAGCCGACACACCGGCAAGTTGCTAGGCAAGCATCCGACCCGCCACCGCATCCAGTTTCGCCACCAATGAAGGGTCCCGCTTCTCGGGCGTCGTCAGAATGGCAAACTCAAGTGCGCGGTCGCAGCCATGGGGGCAAAGCTCTCTCTCGGCACCGAGAAGCGCGGGCAATCCTGCAACCATCGTCCGGGCCTTCTCCGCATTGCCCATCAATGTTGCAATGATCTGCGTGACATCGACCTCGCCATGATCGGGGTGCCACGAGTCGTAATCCGTGATCATCGCGACGCTGGCGTAGCAAAGCTCTGCCTCACGCGCGAGCTTGGCCTCTGGCATATTGGTCATCCCAATCACGTCACATCCCCAAACCTCACGGTACATCTTGGACTCTGCCAATGTTGAAAACTGAGGCCCCTCCATCGCCAGGTACGTACCGCCACGGTGAACATTCATACCGGCAGCAGTGGCTGCCGCTGCGCATGCCTCTCCCAATCTCGGACATGTTGGATGGGCAACACTCACGTGCGCCACGCAGCCGTCGCCAAAGAATGATTTCTCTCGGGCAATGGTGCGATCAATGAACTGATCCACAATCACAAAATCTCCCGGAGCCATCACTTCGCGAAATGACCCGCAGGCCGACACAGAAATTACGTCCGTCACACCGACGCGCTTTAATGCGTCAATGTTTGCACGATACGGAACAGTCGTTGGCGAATGAACGTGGCCGCGACCGTGGCGCGGAAGGAATGCCATTTCCACACCGCCCAGACGACCTCTCAAAACCTGGTCAGACACTGCCCCCCACTGGCTTTCTACGTCGATCCAGTCGGCGCCCTCAAGACCATCGATTTCATATCCACCGCTGCCTCCGATCACACCAATCATCGTCTGATTACTCATCCCACT
>CAYPVG010000237.1:0-2708 GCA_964414085.1 uncultured Boseongicola sp.
ATGGGCAAACTCCTGTATGACGCGATCCTCGATCAGGATTTCCCGGTCATTCAGGGCGTGAGCTACGTCATTATTTTGCTGACAGCGCTTTCGGTTTTCATCGTGGATTTGATCTACCCCTTCATCGACCCGCGGGTCAGGCACGAGGTAGCTTGAGATGGCTGATGTCACGAATACACCAATGACCAGAGCAGAAAAGCGTCAAGCGCGTCGCTTGAAGCGTTTTGAAAACCCATGGCTGAATCCGAAACTGATTTGGGGCGCTGGGCTGCTCATTGGTATCGTTTTGCTTGGCATTATTGGTCGGATGCTTTGGAACCTTGATCTGGTGTTCACCGGGTCGTCTACGCTAAAACTTCCTCCTGTTGGTTTTGAAAACCTGCGCCGACAGGAAGGGGTGTGGGACACGCCGCTTGGAACGGACGGCTCAGGCCGCGATATGCTGTCGCTCATCATCATTGGCGCGCCGAACTCGCTGTTTGTGGGGCTATTGGCCTCACTGATAGGTATGAGCACGGGGATATTCCTTGGCTTCACTGCTGGGTTTGTTGGTGGGCGTACCGATGACGTGATCCGCGTGCTTTCGGATGTCATGATTACTATTCCGCCGCTGCTGATCCTGGTCGTTTTCCAGTCGTCCTTTGGGGACGTTTCTCTGACGATGATGGCATTCCTGATCGCGGGTTTTGTCTGGCAATCGCCGACGCGATTGATCCGTGCACAGGTCCTTTCAATGAAAGAGTCGGGTTACGTTCAGATGGCGCGACTTTCTGGTGCTTCAACTGGGCACATCATGTTCCGCGAGATGCTCCCCAACTTGGTCCCATACCTGTTTGGCTCGTTCATTGCGAACGTGACGACGTCGATCGTCACAGCGGTCGGACTGGAAGTTCTGGGCCTTGGTCCGCAGCGCATCCCGACGTTAGGGCGGACGATCTACGAAGCCATCAATGCCGGCGCCTTGATCCAAAACCTTTGGTGGTGGTGGGGCATACCGACCCTGCTGCTTGGCGTCATGTTTGTTGGTCTTCTGCTCATCAATCTCGGTTTGGACGAAGTCTCGAACCCACGTCTCAGGAAGCTTTCGTAATGCTGGATGATCAACAGACCGAAAAACCTGTCCTGACTTTGTCAGACATCTCAATTGAGTTTCCGACACCGCGCGGCGTTGTGCAGGCGGTCAAAAACCTGAATTTAGCGATCCACAAGGGGCGCCGTGTTGGCTTTATTGGAGAAAGCGGATCGGGCAAGACCACCACGGCACTCTCGGTCATGCAGATGCTAGCCGAACCTGGTCGAGTGTCTGGCGGACACATCGACCTTGGTGGCACCGACATTTTGTCCCTGAACGAAGAAGAGATGCGGAAAGCGCGTCTTAGCCGGGTCGCTTATATTCCGCAGGGTGCGATGAACTCGCTGAACCCTATCATGCGGATTGAGCCTCAGTTATGGGACGCGATCCTTGCTCATGAGCCGGGCACCTCGCGTGCCAACCTAAAGGCCCGTTCCGAAGAGGCCGTCGCCAGCGTCGGGTTGCCGCTTCACGTAGGGCAGCTGTATCCCCACGAATTGTCTGGCGGAATGAAGCAACGTGTTTGTATTGCGCTCGGTATTATCCTGACACCTGAGTTGATCATTGCAGATGAGCCAACGTCCGCGCTGGACGTGGTCACGCAGCGGCAGGTCATGCAGACGCTCAAGGACATTCAGGAGAAGATCGGCTCGGGGCTTATCCTTATCGGACACGACATGGGTTTGATGGCGCAGTCCGTTGATGAACTTGCTGTGCTCAAGGATGGCGAGCTGGTCGAGCATGGCACGGTGAAGCAAATCATCGAGGCACCGGAACATCCCTACACCCAAGACCTGATTTCGTCTGTTCCGCTTGTCGGTGGTGAGAGTTTTTTGAACCCGGAACGCAACGCCGAGGCGCCGAAGCGCGAATCGTCCGAGCCGCTTTTGAAGTTTGACGGTGTCTCGAAAAAGTATGGCGCGGTCACGGCCTTGCACCCGATGTCATTCACGCTGCAAGGCGACACACCGCAGATCATTTCGATCGTCGGTCAGTCTGGTTCTGGCAAGTCGACAATGGGGTCGATCATGCTTGGCTTTAATCCACCGACCACAGGGCAGGTTCTATTCGAAGGTCAGGATTTGCAGCGCATGTCTGCAGGGCAGTCGCTGGACTTTCGAAAGAACGTTCAGGCGGTTTTCCAGGACCCATATGCCTGCTTTAATCCATTCTATCGTGTGAACCACGCGTTGAAGTTTCCGTTCAAGCAGTTCGGCTTATCGCAAGGTGAAGCACACACCCAGAAAGCCATGGAAGAGGCATGCGTGGCTGTGGGGCTCGACCCAGATCTGGTTCTGTCGCGCTATCCACACCAGCTTTCGGGCGGACAGCGTCAGCGGTTGATTGTCGCGCGTGCATTGATGCTATCACCAAAACTACTGATTGCTGATGAGCCCGTTTCAATGGTCGATGCGTCCCTGAGGGCGACCATTCTGTCAAATATATACGACCTCAAGGACAAGTATGGGATTTCGATATTGTACATCACGCATGACCTCGCGACGGCCTATCATGTCAGCGACTATGTGATGGTCTTGTTCAAAGGTCATGTAGTTGAAGCGGGCCCCCCAAAGGCAGTTATTGGAGACCCTCAGCATCCTTATACTCAGCTCTTGATCGACTCCATTCCCTGGCC
>CAYPVG010000238.1:0-7918 GCA_964414085.1 uncultured Boseongicola sp.
GGTCACCTCCCCGGCATTTTCGTCCCCGCAGGTCCGATGGTCTCGGGCCTTCCCAATGACGAAAAGGCCAAAGTCCGGCAGCAATTCGCGGCAGGTGAAGTTGGCCGGGACAAGCTGATGGAAGCCGAAATGGCGTCCTACCACGGCCCCGGCACATGCACGTTCTACGGAACAGCAAACACCAATCAGATGCTTATGGAGTTCATGGGCCTCCACCTGCCCGGAGCAAGTTTCGTCAACCCGGGCACGCCACTTCGCGATGCATTGACCATCGAGGCCACACGCCGAGCAGCCGCCATCACCGCCCAGGGCAACGACTACCGGCCAGTGTCAGACATTCTCGACGAGAAGGCTTTCGTAAATGGCATCGTCGGCCTCATGGCCACAGGCGGTTCAACGAACCTTGTGATCCACTTGCCCGCAATGGCTCGTGCCGCTGGCGTCATCCTCGACATCGAAGATTTCAACGACCTCTCAGCCGCTACACCGCTTATGGCCAAGGTGTATCCAAACGGCCTTGCTGACGTGAACCATTTTCATGCCGCGGGCGGCCTTGCGTATCTTATTGGAGACCTTCTGAACGAAGGTCTTTTGCACCCAGACCCAAGCACGGTCGCAGGCGATGGCCTCGCTCTTTATGCAAGCGAGCCCAAACTGGCTGGTGACACTCTCATCTGGGCAGATGGTCCGGACGCTACCCTGAACGACAAGATCGTTCGCTCCGCCAAAGACCCGTTCCAAAACTCCGGCGGGCTGCGAGAGTTGAAAGGCAATCTAGGGCGCTCGGTCATGAAAGTTTCCGCGGTGGCTGAAGAGAACCAAGTCGTTGAAGCCCCTGCCCGGGTTTTCAGCGATCAGGAATCCGTCAAAACTGCTTTCAAGGCTGGTGAGTTCACAAAAGACACAGTGGTTGTCGTACGCTTCCAAGGCCCCAAAGCAAACGGGATGCCTGAGCTTCACTCTCTCACACCAATTATGTCAGTTCTTCTGTCGCGCGGCCTGAAAGTTGCTTTGGTCACAGATGGGCGCATGTCCGGGGCCAGCGGTAAAGTTCCGGCAGCCATTCATTTGTCGCCTGAAGGCGCCGATGGCGGACCAATTGCGAAATTGAAAGACGGCGACATCGTTCGCGTGGACGCCAAGACAGGCACGCTCGAATGCTTGGGCGCAGGCTTTGACGCTCGCACCCCTGTAGTCGCCGATCTATCTGGCAATCAGGAAGGTTTGGGGCGCGAAATGTTCGCCGCGTTCCGCGACCGCTGCGGTCTTGCGACGGATGGCGCAGGTACAGTTGTCTAAATTAACGGTCCTTACTAAACGAAACTCCTAAAGCACGGAGAGCAAAATGACCCCACAAGAAAGCAGCCAGCAAGCAAGCGAGATTTGCCAACTTGCCCCTGTGGTGCCTGTACTTGTCGTTGAAGATGCCGACACAGCCGCAGAACTTGCCATAGCGCTCGTTGCCGGAGGTCTGCCCGCGCTTGAAGTCACGCTTCGAACTCCCGCAGCTTTGGAAGCCATCAGCGAAATGGCGGCAGTGAATGGTGGTGTCGTTGGTGCTGGCACGCTTTTGACACCTGAAGACGTGGTTGCAGCCAAAGAAGCTGGTGCGCTTTTCGGCGTTACTCCCGGCACAACCGATCGCCTGATCGATGCGGCGCTTGATGCAGAGCTTCCGCTACTCCCAGGTGCGGCCACGGCCACAGAAGCATTGAGACTGCTTGAGCGCGGCTTCTCGGTTCAGAAGTTCTTCCCAGCAGAGGCATCCGGTGGTGTCCCTGCCCTCAAAGCCATCGGAGCCCCCATTCCGCAGGTCCGTTTCTGCCCGACTGGTGGCGTCAGCTTGAAGAACGCGCCGGACTACCTTGGGCTATCGAATACGATCTGCGTTGGCGGATCCTGGGTAGCGCCGAAGGATGCTATTGAGACCGGAGACTGGGACCGCATCCGCAATCTCGCTGCCGAGGCATCAAGGCTCTAGTCCGACTTTCGTCGTGCAGCCGCGCCGCCACGTCTTTTCCGTGACGGCGGCGCGTTCAAAGCCTCGTTAAGCACTGCGATCATTGGGTGATCGGGATAGTCCGCGCCGTACTTTCCGATGAGCTTCCTGATATGCTTACAGGAGTCCTCGCCTACCGGAACACCAATGGCCCAGTCGAGAAAAATCGACCTACATTCAGACGCTTGGATGCCTTCAATGCGAAAACTCTCCTGGATCAACCCTCTTGGATCACTGGGATCATTGCTGCGTGGCATGCCTTGGTCTCGCTTGCGTCAAATTACCCCTCAAAGGTGCTATCAGCGAGGCTTTTGTCAATGATTTCCGCGACATCTCGTGAGGCATCGGCGACAGCATTCGCCAGATTATCCGCTTTGGTAATGCCCGTTTCACGTTCAAGGAAAGCGGCGGCACCCGCGCCAATTTCTTCCGGATCCAACGCGTCTTTTGCGATCAAGCGTGACGCCGCCTGAATGCCCCAAAACAAATCAAATGCACGCAGGAGTGTTTCGCGTTCAGCTTCGGACAAAGCGAAGATATCTGCAGCCTGAGCCAGCTGATCACGTGTTTCGCGCTCGGGTTCGCCCGACAAAAGCGCACCGGTTTGAGCGAAAAGTTCTATGTCCTGCAATCGCCCCGGGCCTGACTTACCATCTAGCGCGTCCTTTGCTGGCTTTGCGTCAGACAGACGCCGACGCATATCGGACACGTCAGTGAGCGTCTCAGCCCGCTCACGCGGTTTCGCCAAATGGTCCTGCAAGAACGCGTCAAGATCAGCGATAAGGCTATTAGGTCCTGCGATCACTCGCGCGCGGGTCAGCGCAAGGTGCTCCCAGGTCCAGGCCTCATTTGTCTGATAGTCCTTAAACCCGGCAAAACCTGTCGCCACCGGACCTTGGCGACCCGAAGGCCGCAAGCGCATATCAACTTCGTAAAGACGGCCCTCTGCAGTCGGCGCCGAGAGAGCCGTGACGAGAGCCTGTGTCAGACGGGCATAATACGCGCGCGTTGCCAAAGGCCGACGCCCTTCTGACGCTTCCTCGCCAGCTGCATCATAGACAACGATCAAATCGAGATCTGACGACGCGTTGAGCCGCTCGGCACCAAGTGAGCCCATCGCAATGACTGCCGCACCGCGGCCGGGAGGTCGCCCATGTTTCGCGGCGAATTCGTCGATAACCCTTGGCCAAAGCGCCTCTACCACCGCTGTCGCAAGGTCCGAATACTGACGACCGGCTGTGGTTGCATCGATCACTCCACGGAGATGGTGCACCCCAACGCGGAAATGCCACTCACGCGACCAAACGCGGGCGAGATCCAGACAGCTTTCGTAGTCTTCGAGAGCGGAAAGTTCGTCCGACAACAATTTGAAAATATGATCTTTTCCGGGCCACTCCTGGAAGAATGCTCCTCCAATCACAGCGTCAAAGACACCCGCATTTCTAGACAGATACTGGCCAAGAGCAGGTGCCGTATCAACGATATCGACGACCAGATCTAGCAACTGTGGATTTGCCTCAAACAACGAAAACAGCTGCACCCCAGACGGCAAACCCGCCAAGAACCCATCAAAATGAACCAATGCTTCTTCAGGTCGCGCCGACTTGGCCAGACGATCAAGAATGATCGGCTCCATCCGCTTGAAAATCTCAACGGCGCGAGACGACCTCAATGCTGGATAACCGCGCCAGCGTGAAACGATCTCATGTTTGGCCAAGTCTCCGCGCTCGCCGGATTGCGAGCTTTGACCTGCTCCATCTGGCGTGAAAAACGCTTCCGTCAGGCGGTTGACCCGGACAAACATGTTTTCGAGTTGCTCGGCATACGCCTTTGGATCCGCCCCTGCCAGACAAGCCAGTCGCTCAAACTCTGACTCTGTTGCGGGGAGTTTGTGAGTTTGCTGATCCGCAATCATTTGAACACGATGCTCAACCTCACGCAGTGCTCGGTAGTCGGAGATCAATTGACCTGCTTCATCCGCATTAACCCAACCTTTTGAGGCTAGGGCCTTAAGACCATCGACGGTACCGCGGACCCGCAGATCCGGATCACGTCCGCCAGCAATCAGTTGCCGGGTTTGGGTGAAGAACTCGATCTCACGTATGCCGCCCTGCCCCAGCTTCACATCGTGCCCCAGATAAGAGATGGCCTTGTGGAGCCCCTTATGGTCGCGAATCTTCAATCGGATGTCATGCGCGTCCTGTATTGCCGCAAAGTCGAGGTGTCGCCGCCAGACAAAGGGCACAAGCTCTTTCAGAAACCGCTCTCCGGCTTTCAAATCTCCGGCGCATGCGGACGCTTTGATGAATGCGGCACGTTCCCAGGTGCGCCCAAAGGCCTCGTAGTAGCGCTCTGCCGCTTCCATGGACATCGCGACCGGTGTGACGGCGGCGTCAGGCCTTAGGCGCAAGTCCGTTCGAAAGACATACCCTTCAGCGGTGCGTTCGTTCAGCGTTTGCGTCATGCGTCGCACAGCGCGCACGAAACTGGCGCGGGCGTCTCCATAATCATCCGGTGAAAAACGCGTTTCGTCATAGAGACAGATCAGATCAATGTCCGAGCTGTAGTTGAGCTCTCCGGCTCCCATTTTGCCCATCGCCAAAACCGCAAGACCGCCACCGTCCGTCACGTCTTCGATGGATTGACCAGGTAGCTTGCCCCGCTCGATCTCTTTTTGAATTGCCTCTTTTAGCGCGGCATCCGTCGCAGCGGCGGCGAATTCACTCAAAAGCGACGTGACTTCCTCCAAGCTCCAGACACCACCAAGGTCGGCAAGCCCAGCATAAAGGGCGACCCGTCGTTTCGTGCGCCGGAGCGTTTCGTTGAGGCTTTGACCTTCCGTTGGACGTGTGTCCGACAGCAGTTCCGCTCTCACTGTGTTTGAGTCTTGGGAAATCACCCCTAACAGCCACTCTCCCTCGCGCCGCAGCAAGTCTGCGAGATGCGGTGACGACCCCGCGGCACCCAAGATGAGTTCTGCAACGTCGCCTCCGGCAAGACCGAGAGTTTGGAGCGCCTCCTCTCCGCGATCTTTGTCATGAGCGATGGGGAGGCGCGTGATGCGCTGTTCGAAAGACATAGCCAGAGCAAACTATCGCATGTGCGGCCGGTCAACCGGTTGATCGCGCGCTGTCCCCAATTTGTGTTTCGCTGACTTCACTTTCGGCCTAAGAACGCTGGGGTTCAAAGGAAGCAACTATGAGCAAAAGTCTGAAACGGGTGAAAGCGGCCTTGGTCGCGGCGGGCGTGAATGATGACGTCATGCAGATGCCCAATGAGACCCGAACTGCCGAAGCAGCAGCGCGGGAAGCGTGCTGTGAAGTGGACCAAATTGCGAAGTCCATTATCTTTCGGGGCGAAAGATCGGGAGAGGCAGTTTTATTCATTACTGCAGGCGGCAACCGCGTAGATGGCACTCGGGCCGCTGAGCTGGCCGGTGAACCGTTGGGGCGGGCTGACGCGAGCTTTGTTCGAGCATCGACAGGGTTTGCCATCGGCGGCGTCTCACCAATTGGGCATGTGAACCCATCTCGTGTCTTCTTCGACAAACGCCTTCTAGATTTTGACCTTGTGTACGCTGCCGCAGGTACCCCACATCATATTTTTCCCATCAGTCCAGATAAATTACGTCAAATTTCTAACGCTCAAGATGCTGATTTTATTGAATAATCAAAAATAATGTAAAAATCATTCACATAAAGCCTTGATTGCTCGGTTGTACTCACCGATATGTGAGATGTGAAAAGCATTCACATTAAACGAAACACTTGCATTGGAGCACATCAGATGACCACCGCCTCTCTTAACGCAGCCCCGGCACACCGCGGCTCTTGGCTTTCACGATCCGAGCAATGGCTCGACGATCGTGGCAAGGGAGCCTGGATCGCTGCGATGGTCCTCGGGTTCATCTTTATCTGGCCAATTGGCCTTGCGCTTCTTGCCTACATGATCTGGAGCAAACGCTTGTTTAACGGAAACTGCGCACGCCGCACCCGCCACGCACATGTCGCCTTTAAGTCCAGTGGCAACACAGCCTTCGACGCTTACAAGTCGGATACGCTGCGCCGCCTGCAGGAAGAACAGGATCACTTTGAACAGTTCCTCGACCGCCTGCGTGATGCAAAAGACAAAGCAGAGTTTGATCAGTTCATGGCTGAGCGTGACAAGCGCAAATCCGAGAACAACGGAGACACAGTCGACGCTTAAGTCGACCCCTCAATGCGGCCCCAATCCTCCCCTCGTTTGGGGCCGCTTCAACCAACTAACAGATACGACTAAAGGACAGTCAAAATGACCCTCCCCGACCCGCATTCGCAGCCTGAGTTCTACGAAGACGTAGTCTCCAAGCGTCTTATCGCGTGGTTCATCGACGTGGCGCTGATCGCCACAGTCACGGCCATTCTGACTGTCTTTTCGCTGTTTACGGCCCTTTTCTTTCTGCCGTTCCTCTATGCCACCGTTGGATTCTTGTACCGATGGGTCGGTCTATCGCGACATTCGGCAACCATTGGTATGCGGGTCATGTCGTTGGAGTTCCGCAAGTCCGACGGAGAGGATTTCGACGGCGCGACCTCGTTCCTTCACACGGCAGGGTACTACGTGTCGGTCGCGGTATTCCCGCTGCAGCTCGTATCCATCGCAATGATGTTGTTGACAGAGCGCAAGCAGGGCCTGACGGATATGGTTTTGGGTACCACGCTTCTCAATATGCGGAGCCGCTAAGGGCTCCGCAATTGGCTATTGGCGCGTCGCCTTCCAGTTGCTAACCTATCTGCGAAACTGATAGGGACACGGCATGCGCCACACCCTCCCAATTGCACCGCAGTTCTATGTAACTGCGCCGCAGCCGTGCCCTTATCTTGAGGGTCGGATGGAGAGGAAATTGTTCACTGCTCTGCAAGGTGAATATGCAGAGAAACTGAACGACACGCTTTCAAAACAAGGGTTTCGCCGTTCTCAGAACGTACTTTATCGTCCGTCCTGTGCGGAATGTTCTGCGTGCCTGTCCGCCCGTATCAGGGTCGAAGACTTCACCCCGTCCAAAAGCCAAAGACGTACTGTGAAACGCAACGAGAGGTTGCGTCGGGAAGCAACGTCTCCCTGGGCGACGGAAGAACAATACGCGTTGTTTCGGTCGTACCTGGACAGTCGGCATGCCGACGGCGGTATGGCAGACATGGACATCTTCGAGTTCGCGGCAATGATTGAAGAAACCCCAATCCGCAGCCGGGTCATCGAATATACCGACCAGGACGAGAATGGTGAAAAAGAGCTCGCCGCTGTGTGCCTCACTGACGTCCTCGATGACGGTCTGAGCATGGTCTACAGCTTTTATGACCCCAAGTACGCAGCCTCGAGCCTGGGCACATACGTCATTATGGACCACATCAATATCGCGCGGGATGCAGGCCTGCCGTATGTGTACCTCGGCTACTGGGTCCCAGGCTCATCCAAGATGGGGTACAAAGCCAAGTTTTCAGCGCTCGAGATTTACAATCGTGGGGAGTGGCAGGACATTGGCGATCCGGAGGACTATTCCAGCGAGACCCATCCGCTGTCGACCGACCCGATCGCAGAACAAGTTGCGCGCATAAGCCTGCCTGATACACGACCTACGACACGGTAAACTATCATCTTCCAAAAAACGAAAAAGCCGCATCTTGGATGCGGCTTTTCTGTTTCTAGTTCGGGATCAAGTCCGGAACGATGGTGACCACTGACGGGAAGAACCAGAGGAGCGCCAGCCCAAGGACTTGGATCAACACAAACGGCACAATCCCTCGATAGATGTGTTGCGTCGTGACTTCCGGCGGAGCGACACCACGCAAGTAGAACAGCGCAAACCCAAACGGCGGCGTCAGGAACGACGTTTGCAGATTGACGGCAACAACTATGCCAAACCAGATCAGCAGGTCGCTG
>CAYPVG010000239.1:0-2683 GCA_964414085.1 uncultured Boseongicola sp.
TTTTCTCGGGCGGCGCGTTCAAAAGCGCCAAGGGCATCATCCCAAAGGGAATCGAGATAGCGGCGCAATTGATCCACGCCGTCTGGGGCGATCGCATAGAACCGCCGATTTCCTTGTGGTGTTACAGTGAGCAGCCCGGCATCGGACAACACGCGCAGGTGCTGGCTGACGGCCGGACGGCTGATTGGCATAGTTGCCGCAATGGCGGCAACGGGTAGGGGGCCTTGCCGCAAACGCTCGACGATGTCGCGGCGGGTCGGGTCGGCCAATGCGGTGATTGCATCTTGGTAATCCATGACTTACCGTAAGCCATCACTTACGATTCGTCAAAGGTTTCGTTGGTGCCCTTGAAGCCCCTGACGCCCACCACTAAGACTCTGTCAGGATATATGAAATAGGACGGACCCGTCCGAAGCAGAGGCAGAAGATATGCAAGATCCCGTCGAGACCTATATGAACCTTGTCCCCATGGTCGTTGAACAGACCGCGCGGGGCGAACGCGCTTACGATATCTTCTCGCGTCTTTTGAAAGAGCGGATCATCTTCGTAAACGGCCCTGTCCATGACGGGATGAGCCAGCTGATCGTCGCGCAGTTGCTGCACCTGGAATCGGAAAACCCGAAGAAAGAGATCAGCATGTATATCAACAGTCCGGGTGGCGTCGTCACCTCTGGCTTGTCGATCTACGATACGATGCAGTACATCCGCCCGAAGGTCAGCACACTTGTTGTGGGCCAGGCGGCGTCGATGGGTTCGTTGTTGTTGACCGCCGGTCATGCAGGCTTGCGATTCTCGCTGCCGAACAGCCGTGTCATGGTTCACCAGCCGTCGGGCGGCTATCAAGGCCAAGCCACAGACATCATGATCCATGCGGCTGAGACGCAGAAGCTGAAGGACCGCTTGAACGAAATTTACGTCAAGCATACCGGCAACACCTTCAAAAAGGTGGAAGCGGCGCTGGAACGTGACAACTTCATGTCGCCGGAAGAGGCGAAAGAATGGGGTTTGATCGACGAAATCGTCGAGAATCGCACCAAATCAGACGACTAAACGCGCATCTGCGCTGACGTCATGAAATGACCAAAGGCGGCCTTATTGCCGCCTTTGTTTTTTGGCACATACGACGCGCACAGGTCGTTGTTTTCACAATGTTAACGCTGTTGTGCTCAAGGTCATTTTGACATTGTGGACCTTGGCAGCCTGTCTTAGTGTTGAGGCAGGCACACGAATGAACGTATTTCGGACGAAAGTCCTAGGGGTTGGAAATGGCAAATAACGGCAGCTCTGAAGGTAAGAACACGCTGTATTGCAGCTTTTGCGGCAAGAGCCAGCATGAGGTTCGTAAGCTGATCGCAGGCCCGACAGTGTTCATCTGCGACGAATGTGTCGAACTTTGCATGGACATCATTCGTGAAGAGACAAAGTCAGCCAGCCTAAAGGCAGGCGATGGCGTCCCAACCCCGACCGAGATTTGTCAGGTTCTGGACGATTATGTCATTGGTCAGCTGCATGCCAAACGCGTGCTGTCTGTGGCGGTTCACAACCACTACAAGCGCCTGAACCATGCCGAGAAATCGGATATTGAGCTCGCGAAATCGAACATCATGCTGATTGGCCCAACCGGCTGCGGTAAGACATTGCTTGCCCAGACGCTGGCCCGCATTCTGGATGTGCCATTTACGATGGCCGATGCCACCACCCTGACCGAAGCCGGTTATGTGGGTGAGGATGTCGAAAACATTATCCTCAAACTGTTGCAGGCCTCCGAATACAACGTCGAGCGCGCGCAGCGCGGCATCGTCTACATTGACGAGGTCGACAAGATCACACGCAAGTCCGACAACCCTTCAATCACCCGCGATGTTTCGGGTGAAGGCGTTCAGCAAGCGCTGCTGAAGATCATGGAAGGCACCGTGGCTTCGGTTCCCCCACAGGGCGGCCGCAAGCATCCACAGCAGGAATTCCTGCAGGTCGACACGACCAACATCCTGTTCATCTGCGGCGGCGCTTTTGCCGGCCTCGACAAGATCATTGCAGACCGTCTGCAGAAGCGCTCAATCGGCTTCGGCGCGCATGTCGCCGATCCGGAGAAGCGCAAGGTGGGCGAGCTGCTTGAAAAGAGCGAACCCGAAGATCTCCTCAAATTCGGCCTCATTCCCGAATTTGTCGGCCGTCTGCCCGTGATCGCTACCCTTCACGATCTTGATGTTGACGCGCTCGTCACCATCCTGACCGAGCCGAAGAACGCCATCGTCAAGCAGTACAGCAAGCTGTTCGAGCTCGAAGATGTCGAACTGACCTTCACCGACGACGCTCTCAAGGCGATCGCCGAGCGCGCTATCAAGCGCAAGACCGGTGCGCGTGGGCTTCGCTCGATCGTGGAAGGCATCCTGCTCGATACGATGTTCGACCTGCCCGACATGGAGAATGTCAGCGAGGTCGTGGTCGATGGGGATGTGGTCGCGGGCAAGAAAGACCCGATCCAAGTCGTCTCAAACGATGACGAGAAGGGTGAGAAGGAAGAAGCGGCCTGATGATCCCCGGCGGGATTTCAGGCGTTCCCGCGCTGGCCGTTGGCGGCGCGTGTCTCTTCCTGCTTCTCTCAGCGATCTGGGCGCATTACCGCTTCGCTGATTTCGATCGTTTGCCACGCCAATTTGGCTTCACGCTCAAACCCAACGCT
>CAYPVG010000240.1:0-23988 GCA_964414085.1 uncultured Boseongicola sp.
CGTCCGAGCCATCTTCGGAGGTGCGCTTTGTTTCGGTTACTTCAAATCGTCCAGGAGGAAGGTCAGCCATCGGGCCTTCTGTTTGCGCATCTTCCAGCGCCTCAAACGCCTTAACGATTCCGTCGCGTACTTCACGAAACCACGCACTCGCGCGCGCCTTGCGTTCGTCAAAATTCTCCATACCCACCTTCTTCTTGGCTCAAATATCCCCGCCGGAGGCAACACGTCGGGCCCGGCCCGGCGTCAGGCTAGGACGTGCGCCGCAGGCGCGCAATTCGAAAGAGTCATCAGTGGGCGGGGGCGTCAACCGCATCCACAAGGGTTCTGCCGCCATCGACCGTCAAAATCTGACCTGTCATGAAGCCAGAACCGTTTGATGCAAGAAACTGAGCGACTTCGGCCAACTCCGACGGAGCAGCAATTCGATTAAGTGGCGTGGAGTCCAAAATCTCTTCGCGGAACTCTTCGTGTTCCTGCAAGGCACCTTTCAACGACGCCGACATAACAGAGCCCAAAGCAATCGCATTCACTCGGATACGCTCGGGTGCCAAAGCCACCGCCATTGAACGGGTCAACTGATCGACAGCTGCTGAACTCACCGAATAAGCCAACAGGTTCGGCTGCGTGCGGCGCGCCGCAATCGACGACAGATTGATGATCGAACCCACAGGTTCTTCCAAATCATCCCGTTCAGCCGCCTGCTTAATCATGCGTTTCGCAAACACTTGGCTCAAGCGGAGCGACGTCATGAGGTTTTGGTTCAAGAGCTGCGTCACCGCATCGTCGTCAGAATTCAGCGGATCGGCCGCCAGCATTTGCCGAGATCCATTCACGAGGATATCGACGCGATCAAATCGATCAATCGTCGCAGACAGCAAGTTTGCCACATTCAGCTTCTCACGCAGATCGCCGGCGAAGTAGCCAGTCGTTCCCTCGTCGTCGTCTTCAACGGCTCCGATTTCCTTGACCAGACGTTCTTCGTCCATATCCGCAAACATCACATTGGCGCCACGCGCCACGAAATGGCGCGCAATCGCCAAACCAACTCCATTGGCTGCACCAGTGACAACGGCGGTTTTGCCCGCAATAGAAAACGACATGATCAGTTACCCTCTCGAGCGGCGCTTTGGCGATGTGGCGTGAAAAAGCTTGAATGACGGTGTGCTGTCCAAAGGTTGAACCTTGTGAAATGCGTCCTCAAGCACAGATTCGTAGGGCAAATGACGGTTCGCCACAAGCCAGAGCCCGCCTTTCGGCTCTAACATCGCCGCAGCGGCGCGGATAAAATCTTGCCCCAAACGGGCATCAACAGCGCGTCCCTGGTGGAACGGTGGGTTCATGACAACGTGATCGACTGCAGATTTCGGCCGGAAGGACAGCGCATCCGTCCAATGAAAGCTCGCCCGTGGATCCTTTATATTTCGCCGGGCGGCTTCTAGTGCAGTGTGATCAGCCTCGACCAGATCCACCGATACGACGCCCTCGCGCTGCAACACTGCGTCCGACAAATACCCCCAGCCTGCGCCCAGATCGACAACGCGACCCTTCAAACGGTCCGGCAACACCTCAGCCAATTGTCGACTGGCCGGATCAACCTCATTAGCGGAAAACACACCCGCGCCTGTGCGAAACCGTCCATCAACCAGGGGCGCTTCATCCACCAACCAATCAGAAAGGTCGGTTTCGGTCACAACGAACAGCTTTCCGTGGGCTTTGGAGATCACCTCGCTAACCTCGCCACGCTTTCGCAGGTCTTTCAGACAGGAATCGATGCCGTCAGTCTTCTGTCCGTCCACCACCACCGGTCCCTCGGTCGCTCCAGCTACCGCTGCAAGAACGCTCCGCGCTTCAGCTTTTGCCCGCGGCAACGAAACAAGAGCCAGCGCGTATGGCCCACCGACTTCTGTCGCGACATCGTAGCCCTGATCGAGAAAAGACCGATGATCCGGGTAATGGCGCTGAACGACCTGAACCCGATCTTTGGGGAGCGCCGAAAGGTCATCACCACGCACAGCGCCAACGACGGCAATTCGACCGTCCTCAGGCAGATCAATCGCACCGCTTTCCAGCGCAAGTCCAAGCCGAGTGCTGTTCATCCCAAAAGCCAGACGCGAACCTCGCGCCCTACTCCTTTTCCATGGTGCATTGCAGGGGGTGCTGATGGCGGCGCGCAAAATCCATCACTTGCGCGACTTTCGTTTCCGCCACCTCAAACGAGAACACCCCAACAACCGCCAGACCCTTCTTGTGAACCGTCAGCATGATCTCAAACGCCTGGGCGTGGCTCAGCCCAAAGAAACGCTCCAAAACGTGGACCACAAACTCCATAGGCGTGTAGTCGTCGTTCAGAAGCATCACCTTGTATAGCGGCGGCTTTGCGGTCTTCGGCTTGGTGTCAGTAAGGACACTTGTATCGCCGTCACCGTCGCCCGGCTTGTCCGTCTCAGCCATCATATGCAATGTGCGGGGTATCACGCGGCCTCATCTCGGTCGTGTTGCTAGCCGCACAATATATGCGAAAGCGCTGCGGTGAAAAGGGGCGGACAAAGGGAAAACCGCAAAGATGCTTAAGACACTCTGTTTTGATGCCGATGATACGCTCTGGCACAACGAGCGATTTTTCCAAATGACCCAGGCCCATTTTGCGACTCTCCTCGCGGATTATGTGGAAAGCGATCATCTCGCCGAGCGCCTTCTAGAAGCAGAAAGACGCAATCTCGGGCGTTATGGGTTTGGCATCAAAGGCTTCGTCCTCTCCATGATCGAGACGGCACTCGACGTAACCGACAGACAGGTGCCGGGTCATGTGATCTCGGAGATCATTGCCGCCGGACAAGACATGCTCGCCCATCCGATCGAGCTTCTCCCCGGTGTCGAGGAAACGATCACGTCGTTGGCACCCGACTATCAGATACTGTTGATCACCAAAGGCGACCTCCTCGATCAGGAGCGGAAAATTGCGCAGTCCGGATTGGGTGACATGTTCGACGGCGTGGAGATCGTGTCCGACAAATCAAGCGCGGCCTATGTCGACATTTTCCAGCGCCATCAAACGCCGCCTGGGGCAACCTTGATGGCCGGAAACTCCATGAAATCCGACGTCTTGCCCGCCATCGATGCTGGCGCCTGGGGCGTTTACATTCCTCACGGCTTGACGTGGGAAATCGAGGCCGCAGAGCCACCAAACGACAAAAGCCGCTACGCGGAGGCCGCGGATTTCTCCGAACTGCCCGAGATCATCACCTCGATACACCACAACATGTAGTATGTTGGTGATGGCAAATCGCCTCATGTTGAGTCGCTGAAGTTAACCAAAAAACAATGCAAAATTCATTATTTTCGGAGCGCCTGACACGTGTTAGAGTTCTGAAAAATCAGGGATCTGGCGCAAAAAAGACCGGACCCAGAGGCAGTAAAAGGGCACTATCGTGACGTATCCGCTTTCCGTCGGAGCCGTACTTCGAGCATTTCTATGCGCATGCCTGTTCGTCACGATGCCCAATGTGGCCTCGGCGGCACCCTATGCGGCTATGGTGATCGACGCACGCTCCGGCAAAGTTCTTCATTCCCGTAATGCCGACACCCGGCTGCACCCGGCCTCTCTCACCAAAATGATGACGCTCTATGTAGTCTTCGACGCCGTTAAAAAGGGTGAGATCAGCCTGGACACCAAGGTCAAAATTTCCCGCAAGGCCGCAGCCGAACCGCCCTCGAAACTCGGATTGAAGGCCGGAAGTACCATCCAACTTCGCTACCTCATCCGCGCCGCAGCGGTTAAAAGCGCGAATGACGCGGCCACAGCCTTGGGCGAAGCCATTTCCGGTAGCGAAGCGGCATTTGCGCGCCGCATGAACCGTATGGCCAAAGCGATGGGGATGAGCAAAACCACCTTCAAGAACGCTCACGGCCTTACCGAAAGCGGTCACCTTTCGACGGCCCGCGATATGACAACGCTTGGCCGTCATCTGTTCTACGACTTCCCGGAATATTACAATCTGTTCTCCCGGAAATCGACGAGCGCGGGGATCAAAACGGTCAGCAATACGAATCGCCGTCTTCTTAATGGCTATCGCGGTGCCGACGGCATCAAGACAGGCTACACCCGTGCAGCTGGTTATAACTTGGTTGCATCAGCCGAACGCGGACAAGAACGCATCATCGCAACAGTCTTTGGCGGCCGTTCAACAGCGTGGCGCAACACACGTGTCGCGGAGCTTTTGAACATGGGATTCGAGCGCGCGCCATCTCGCGTGGCGATCCGCAAACCGAAAAGGCCCGTGATGATCGCTGACGGCTCTGCCGGGAACAATGGACGCGTCATCCGCACCTCTGGCCTTGTCACGCGCATTCCGCGCCCCCGGCTACGGCCCGTTCCTGAGCCGTCGGATGCCGTCTTAGTCGCTCTGCAAGACGGTATCGAAAACGCGCTAGAAGAAGTCATTGTCGCGGACGCTTCCACCGTTACTCCGCCCGAAAAAGTCGCCGAGGCCGCTCCAGAACAAGTTTTGACCGCAAGCCTGTCGAGCTCGCTTGTATCAGCACCTCGACCACGGGCACGCGCGTTAAGCGCCATCGCGTCAACCGCCGCTATCGCCCCCGCGCCTCAGGCGGATGAAAAAGTCATTGTCACGCGCATGTCCACGTCGGGCGGGCGCAACTGGGCCATCAATATCGGCCGTTTTACCACCCGCCATGAAGCTGAGAAAATGCTGCTTCAGACGGCCTTGGTCGAACTGGGTACACTCGACGAAGCGTTGCGAAAAGTCGTGCGCAGCCCGCAAGGTTTTGAAGCAAACTTTGTTGGGCTGTCTGCCGAGACAGCAGAACTCGCCTGCCGACGTCTTCTCGCGCAAAACGTGAATTGCTTACCAATGGGCCCTGGCTGACAGGTCAGGCCCGACCTGCATCCGCAGATAACATCAACGGATCGATCCCCAGCACACCAAGTGCTGCGGTCCATTTGTCGCCGATCTCCTCGTCAAAAACGATGTCCCGCTTGGCTTCGCAGGTGAGCCAACCATTCTGTGAAATCTCAGATTCAAGCTGCCCAGGCCCCCATCCAGCATAGCCCAAAGTGAGAATCGCGTCCTTGGGGCCACCGCCATTTGCCATATCCTCCAATATGTCCAACGTCGCCGTCATGGCGAATTCATTGGAAACTTTCAGCGTGGAGGCCGGTGAATCATATTCGGCCGAATGAAGAACAAACCCTCGGCCGTTCTCAACCGGCCCACCAAAATGAACGCGAATATCCCGCATTGGCTGGTCGATATCGAGGTTGAGCTGCTTCAGTAGATTCCCAAAGCTCAATTCTGGCGTCGGTTTGTTCACAATCAACCCAAGCGCGCCTTCTGGGGTGTGGGCGCACATATAGATCACGCTCTTGTCGAACCTCGGATCTCCCATGCCCGGCATGGCAATGAGCATCTTACCTTCAAGATCCATGGGTTCACTGACAGGTGCGTCCGACATGCTCTAAGGATGGGCCAGGTTCCCAAACGCATCAAGGGCGGCGATGTCACACTCACGCAAGATTACCGGAATGTGATTTCCAAATCTGGCAGCAGCCCCCTAACTGATGGGGCTATGAACGTTAAGTCCGCCCTCTTTGCCGCCGTTGCTGCGTGTGTCGCGCCCGCCGCCTCCGCACAGGACATGCCCGATGTCTTTGCTGAGGTTGAAGTCATGCCTGGATGGCGTGGTGCGGATGGTACGCATTATGCAGCGTTCAATATCACCCTGGCTGAAGGCTGGAAGACCTACTGGCGCACGCCGGGCGATGCTGGCATCCCACCGATCTTCGATTGGTCTGCATCTGACAATCTGCAGGGTGTAGACGTATCCTTTCCCGTGCCAACCGTCTTCTACGAAAATGGAATGCGGTCGGTGGGATACGATGACGGTGTGATCCTGCCGCTGGCCCTGAACGCGCAAGATGCCGGTGCAGACATTCGCCTTTCCGGTCGCATGACAATTGGCGTCTGCCTAGACATCTGCGTTCCCGTCGAGCTTGAGTTCGACACTATGTTGCCAAGCGAAGCGTCTACTCCGACACAGGCTGTTATGCGCGCGATGGAAGACCGTCCGATGACAGCGGCGGAAGCCGGAGTGGGTTCAATCGACTGCGAGATTATCCCCATCGAAGATGGCCTTCGTCTTACAGCCCTGATGGAAGTCCCGAGGATGAGCGACGAAGACGTTGCCGTATTCGAGCTCCCTCGTCCGGAAGTTTGGGTGTCCGAGTCATCGATGACCCGACGCGGCACGACGCTTGTAGCCAGTGCCGATTTGGTGCCACCTGACGCACAGCCGTTTATGCTCGCTCGCGATGATATTCGGATCACAATTCTTGGTGGCGGGCAGGCCATCGACATCTACGGCTGCGGCTAAGCTCGCCCCGCGAACCCAAAGCGCATCGCGGCCAATACCCACGCAACGAACGTCACCACACCAGCGCCACCGACAAACGCCGCGAACGCTAGCAGTACCGACTCGCTGCCTCCAAGCGCCGAAGGCAAAGCACCTGTCACAATCGCGGTGCCCAACGTGGCCGCGAACCATGCGGCAACGCTGGCCCAAACAGCACCCATCGCTAGCCGCATCCCCGGTGCACGGCCCTGCGTGGCTCTACGCGATGCCCGAACAGTGCGCCCAATATCGTGCCCAATGGCCAACAATGCAGGGACCACCAGCAAGACAAGAACGAGACCAAAGCCAAGGCCATAAACCAAAGTGATCACCGTCGGTTTCAGAAACTGTGCTTGCCGCGACGTTTCAAACAACAGCGGAGCCAACCCAAGCACGGTGGTCAGTGTGGTCAGCATCACTGGCCGCAACCGATCAGCAGCCCCGTCGATGATCGCGGGGAAAAGGCCCCTTTCTTCCGCGTACTCATCCACTGTGGTCACCAAAACGATTGAGTCGTTGATAATGATCCCCACCATGCCAATCAGCCCCACAACCGAGAACATCGACAACGGCACGTCCCAGACATAGTGACCCCAGATCGTACCCACCAAACCAAATGGAATGATCGCCATGACGACCATGGGCCTCGACCAACTGCTAAAGACCCAAGCAAGCGTCAGATAAATGCCGGCGAGGCACAGGATCAAACCGGTCAGCGCGTCAGACAAGAAATTGCGCTCATCTTCCGCAAGGCCCGACATATGCGTCGAAATTCCAAAGTCTTCCTGCAAAGTGGGCAAGATCACTTCGCGTATCTGAGTAGAGACTTCTTCGGCGCGTGCGGGATCATCTTCTGACAAATCACCGGTCACAGACACGACGCGAATTCCATTCTCGCGCCGCACAGTAGAAAACCCACTTCTGCTTTCGACAGTTACGATATCCGCAAGAGGCACGTAGACACCTTCTCCCGGCGTTGTATTTCCCGTTCGAACCAGAAGCCGATCCAAAAAGTCCGCCGTAAGCTCACCACTGGGAAGCTCAACGCGGATCGTGGCAGAGCGCGGCCCATCTGGGAAACTGGCCGCCTCGATACCGTTCAGGCGGGCACGCAGAATCTGACCGAGATCATCGATCGTTAGTCCCAGCGCCTGTCCTTGCGGCGTCAATTCGAGGATCAGTTCTTCTTTGTCAAACGTCAGGTTATCTTCCAACGCCGACACTTCGCCAAACTGCGCAAGTCGCGTCTTTAAAGCTTCCGACGCATCCTTCAGTTGCTCGGACGACGCGCCAGACAGTTCGATGTCGATCGCATCTCCCCCAGGGCCGCCCCGCCAACCGCGGAAACTGATCGTCTCAAGCATTGGATGCTGAGGCATCGCGTCCTGCAACTCGGCCACAAAGGCAAAGCTCGAATAGGGCCGCAGGTCTGCATCAATCAACTCAATGGCAATTGATCCAAGCTGATATGTCTCTTTGGTTTCTTGTCCGGAAAGTCCGCGACCGCTGGTGCCGCCAATCTCGGCCAAAGAGTATTGGATCGGGTTTGTGCCGTGCTCTGCTTCAAACTGCGCCCCAACCTCGTCCACGGTTCGCTGAAGCTGCCGCATGACTTCGAATGTGTCATCTCTCGCAGCTCCCGGGACCATGGCGAAGTTGCCTGTCACAGACCCCTGCTCAGGGGCATTGAAGAACCGCCACTGGACATCACCACGGATGAACAGCACGGCTTGACTTGCAAGAACAACAAAGACACCTGCAATCACCGGATAACGTGCCCAAATCACAAAGCGCATAAGGGGGCGGAACCCGTGTTCACGCACAATGCGGAACCCTTTGTTCACCTGACGTGATGGCCAATCATACCAATGCTCCTTCGCAGAGTGCGCAATGGCGTGACGCATGTGGTTCGGCAGGATCAGGAAGCATTCGATCAGCGACGCGATCAGAACCACGATCACCGTGAACGGAATGTCCGCAATCAAATCCCCAAACCGTCCGCCGATGGCGATCAGCCCAAAAAACGCGATGATCGTTGTAATGGTCGCGGAAAAGACTGGCTTGAACATGCGATTAGCAGCGCGTTCTGCTGCAGTCGTCGGGTCTTCCCCCAACCGCCGCGACCGAAAGTCGGCATGCTCGCCAACGACAATCGCGTCATCAACAACGATGCCAAGCGTGATGATCAGAGCAAAAAGCGAGATCATGTTGATCGTCAGCCCTGCCAAATACATCATCGCAATTGCAGCGGTCATTGCCACAGGAATACCGGCAGCCACCCAAAACGCGGTGCGGGCGTTCAGGAACAAGAACAGCAGCAAAACCACAAGTCCAAGCCCAACCAATCCGTTATCCAACAGGATGTTAAGACGAGCGGTAATCGTCTCTGCGAGGGTCCGAATAAGATCAATCCGCACGCCTTCGGGCAGCGTCAGCGTCATCTCTTCGGCAACGTCTTCAACCTGCGCCTGCATGCGAATGGCGTCACCTTGGGCCGACCGGTCCACTCGGATAGAAATCGCAGGGTTTTCACCCACAAAATATGCACGATCACGATCAACGCCTTCGACAAGCACGGTCGCGACGTCACCAACGGTCAGTTGCGCGCCGTCCTCGCCGGTACGGAGCACGATTCCTGCGATCTGATCGGCTGAACGTTTGGCCACCCCGGTGCGCACGCGTGCCGAGCCATTCACATCACCAGCCGGATCAGTCTCGACCTCACCCGCGATAGCTGTCGATATTTCACGCATCGATACGTCGAACCGGATCAGATCAAGCGACGTGACCTCGACCACAGTCTGAGGTGCCGCCAGCCCCCGGATCGTCGTACGCGTCACTCCTTCTGCGAAAAGACGTGTGACAAACTCGTCCGCAAAATTCGCCAACTGATCGACGCCTACAGGCCCTGTGATGACCACATCGGTCACACGGTCCGACCATCGACTGCGTCGGATCGAAGGATCATCCGCATCTTCTGGCAGGTTCGTCACACCGTCCAATGCTGTATTCACATCATCCTCAGCGCGATCCATGTCCCAATCGGGCTCAAATTCCAGCGTGATCCGCGCTGATCCTTCGGTCGACCGCGAGCTGGTTTCGATCACGCCTTCCACAGACTGAAGACTCGGCTCCAAGACCTGAACGATCCCGGCGTCGACATCCTCTGCTCCGGCGCCGTCCCAAGCGACTTGAATGGTGATGTTGTCGACAATGATGTCGGGGAAGAACTGCGCCCGCATCTTTGGAATGGCGTATAGGCCTGCCAGCAAAAGAAGTACCAGCAAGAGGTTCGCTGCAGTCCGATGACGCGTGAAATAGGATAGAAGCCCCCCTGCCGCCTTGCTCAGATCACGCGCCACGGGCCTAGCCTCCCATCCGCGATTCAATCCGCTCAACGACGCGGGCCGGCACCATGTCTTGCTTCAGTTGCGCGAGAACACGCTCTTTCGCATCCGCAGGCATCCGTGCATTACCTTCAACAAACGCAACCAGCCGTGCGCGACGTTCGTCATCAAGCGACAGCATTTCAGGTCCGGCAACTTCCTCCGCACCGTCGGCGCGCAAAGGCCGAATGCGAATGCCCGCACCCAAAAGCGGCGTTTGCTCCGACACAATCTCTCGGCCCGCAAGGCCAGCTACGCGCACAATAACATCGTCGCGCTCGCGCCGCAGGACCTCAACGCTCGCAACTTCGAGACGATCCTCTTCACCAACAACTAAAACACCGCCCGACGCGTCAACCGCCGAAGCCGGCAGTCGTGCCACACGTTCAAGCGGCGGCTCTTCGATTCGAACACTCACGAAGTCGCCCGGGCGGAACCCACCGGTATTCTCCAGGCGCGCAAACAATAAGCGGCCTGTTTGCCCGTCGCCAACCGCACCACTTTCGCGGCTGATCACACCCCGAGCCTCCAAGTCGACCCCCGCAACATCTAAGGACGCAGTCACAGGGGCTCCGACCAACTCGCCTCCATCGGTAAGCAGCCGGGCGTATTGCGACGTCGACACGCGGAAGGACACCTCCAAAGCACTCGGATCGATCAGCTGAGCCAGCCGTTCATTGGGCGAAACCAAACCACCTGTCACTGCTGTGACGTTGCTCAGCACGCCGGAAAACGCCGCGAATACCTCAGTGTCGGCGAGGGCCCGCTCCGCGCGCGCCAACGCAATACGGCGGCGCTCCAAACCTGTAGTCGCTTGATCCAAACGCGACTGTGCGCTGGCCTCCGCCTGTCGCCGCGACAATACCGCTTGATCCGCCGACGACGCTGACAGCTCAGCTGTTTCAACAGCTGCTGCAGAGCCAACGCCGCGCTCCAGCAAGTCCCGTTGCCGTTCCAATGCCTGTGACCGCAAACGAGCTTGGACACGTGCGGCCGCGACGTCCTCACGTGCAAGTCCGACAGCGCGCTCGGCATCGCTTAAATCCGCTTCCGCCTCCAACAAATCTGCTCTCGCGGTGCCCAAGGAAGATTGCGCTTCCGCCGGATCAATCCGTGCGAGCAACTCGCCCTCGCGCACTTGGCCACCGTCTTCAAACGCCTCGGCTAACCAGATCACGTCGCCAGCCGTCGCGGCCCGCAACTCAAGCGTCCGACGCGAGCGCACCTCTCCGAAAGTCGACAACACAGGTCGAATAGTTTCAGGCGCGATGGCTATGACATTTGCTGCAAAGACGCGTTCTCGTGCCGGTCTTTGGCCCGGCTCATCTGACCAGCGTGCCTGCAAGGCGCTGTAAACAGAATTCCCGGCAAGCGCGAAAAGGCCCATCGTCACCGATAGCAAAAACACGCCCACGAGCGATCTGCGCAGAAATCTCATGTCTTGTCCTCGTCAGGAGTCGCGACAACCTAATATGTGTGCTTTGCCGAAAATTGGCAAAGACCAACCACTTAAACGTTATACGCAGCTACTTCCGTCGCAGATGTTCGTCCAGACGCGGCATTATTTCCACGAAGTTGCAGGGACGGTGCCGATAATCGAGTTGAAAGGCTAAAATTTCGTCCCAGGCATCTTTGCAGGCACCCGGCGAACCCGGTAACGCAAAAAGGTACGTCCCTTCCGCAACCCCACCGCAAGCCCTTGATTGTACAGCACTTGTTCCGATCTTTGCCATCGATACATGGGTGAAAACCGTCCCAAAAGCATCGATCTCTTTCTCGTAGACGTCTCGGTGCGCCTCCACCGTGACATCCCGCCCCGTAAGCCCGGTGCCACCCGTTGAAATAACGACATCCACGTCCTCGCTAGAACACCAAAGGCGCAATTTCCCCGCGATCAATTCTCGGTCATCCGGCACGATATCGCGTGCCGCCAACACATGGCCCGCCCCTTCGATACGCTTCACCAGAGTGTCGCCCGAGCGATCATCCTCAGGCGTCCGCGTATCGGACACCGTCAGAACTGCAATGCGCACAGGCATAAACTCAAGGCTCTCGTCGATCCGACTCATCACGCCTCTCGCAGTTTTGCTTGTAGGTTCAACAAATCAGCCCAGGCGTCCCTTTTGGCCAACGGGCTGCGCAACAGGTACGCGGGATGGAACATTGGCAAAACGGGTTTGCCCAACGCCTCGGTCCAGTTGCCTCTAAGCCGGGTAATGCCTTTGCGCCCAAGCAAAGCCTGACAGGCATGATTTCCCATGGCGACAATAATTTCGGGATCGATCAACTCCACATGCCGTTCCAGAAACGGTAGCATCATTTCCATCTCCGCGGGCTCGGGATCCCGGTTTTGAGGCGGACGCCACGGCAAAACATTCGTGATGTAAAGCGCTTGTTCCGCATCCGGAGCGTCGCGCGACATACCAATCTGCTTGAACATCAAATCCAGAAGCTGACCGGCTCGCCCAACAAAAGGTTTGCCCTGCAAGTCCTCGTCGCGGCCCGGCGCTTCACCAACGATCATGACACGCGCACGCGCCTGTCCGTCGGAAAACACCAGATTGCGCGCACCCGCCTTTAGCTCACAATGCTCGAAAGCCGCCATCGCAGCTTCCAACGCCGCGAGATCTTGCGCCGCCACCGCAACAGATTGTGCCACCGCAACAGCATCCACAGTCTCAACAACAGGCTGCGCGGCTGCCACCGACTTCGACTTCGGCGCTTCGGGAGCAACGGAAAACCGATCAACCGGAGCATCCGCGATCGCCTCGTCAGCGCCCATCGCGATCTGCCACTCAAGGGCCGCTTTCATTTCCCAGAATCCCATAGCGCAAAGCTAGGCCGGACACCGCCAAAGGTAAATGCCACACCCACCCACGAGAAAAAGACTCACACTTGGGTTTTCAGACGCCGCATCCCGTCCTATACACCGCAAAATCGAAGGATGTTGCCCATGCCATTTCGCGCCCGCCACCTTCTGGGGATCGAGCATCTCGCCCCCGACGAAATTTCGTCTCTTCTCGATCTTGCCGAGACCTACGTTGATTTGAACCGCTCTGACGTCAAACACGACAACGCGCTTCAGGGCCTAACCCAGATCAACATGTTCTTTGAGAACTCGACCCGCACGCAAGCCAGCTTCGAACTCGCCGGCAAACGCCTCGGCGCGGACGTCATGAACATGCACATGCAAGCGTCCAGCGTGAAAAAGGGCGAAACTCTTATTGACACGGCACTCACGCTGAACGCCATGCACCCCGACCTCCTCGTCGTGCGCCACCCGGATAGCGGGGCCGTCAATTTGCTTGCTCAAAAGGTCAACTGCGCGGTTCTTAACGCGGGCGACGGCCGCCACGAACACCCAACCCAAGCACTCCTCGACGCGCTCACCATTCGCCGTGCCAAAGGCCGCCTGCACCGCCTGACTGTCGCTATCTGTGGCGATATCGCCCATAGCCGCGTTGCCCGCTCGAACATCTGGCTTTTGGGCAAAATGGAAAGCCGCGTCCGCCTGGTTGGCCCCAAAACACTCATGCCCGCCGGTGCAGCAGCTTGGGGCGTCGAAGTGTATGATGACATGAAAAAAGGTCTGAAAGACGCCGACGTCGTGATGATGCTACGGCTCCAGAAAGAACGCATGGACGGTGCCTTCATCCCGTCCGAGCGCGAATACTTCCACCGTTATGGCCTCGACGCCGGAAAACTCGACGCCGCCAAGGACGATGCCATCGTAATGCACCCCGGACCCATGAACCGAGGCGTGGAAATCGACGGCACCATCGCCGACGACATCAACCGCTCAGTCATCCAAGATCAAGTCGAGATGGGCGTCGCTGTTCGGATGGCGGCCATGAAGCTTCTCGCCGACAATCTACGTGCATCCAGAAGCGCACCGAAGGAGGTGACGGTCTAGCAATGTCCGAGGCTTGGGAAGACTGGTTTGAAAAGGACGAGCGCCTTCTCTGGCAAGGTGCTCCTGCCCCCGGGCAATGGCATTGGATTCGCAACATCATCCTAACGATCGCAGGCGCGCCTTTCGCTATCGCCGGCTTCTACGTGTCAGGAATGGGGTTGGGCCAAGTCCTGACAATGACCGGTATTGGCAGCCTGCTCATCGGTCTGTTCCTAACCGCCTTCGGCGTTCCATTTATCGCAGTTGGCCTGCTTTTGGTGTTCGGAACTTGGCTCCACGACTATTTGAACCCGACGCACACGCGTTACGCACTGACAGATCGCGCTGGCTACATCGCCACGCGCTTTTGGAAGCGCAACATGGACATGATCCCCATCTCCAGCGACACCGAAATTGAGTTCCGAGAAGGCAGCAAGGGGACGTCCTCTGTATACTTCGCCTTCGACAGTTTCACCGACAGCGACGGCGACGTTCAAAACACGAGGCGTGGTTTTGAAGGCATCCGCGACGGCCATTCGGTCTACAAACTGATCAGAGCTATCAAGGCTGGCGAAGAGGTTCAGCCGATATGACCGACTTCGATCCAGCCCACGTCAAAGCAACCGAATTTGGGAAGGTCCGCTTGTTCTCGACCGAGTTGGATCCCGAAGACGCCTCAAACATAACTGCACAGAACGTGCATCGTCTTCTCGGCGAGGATCTCGATCTCGATCCCAACAAGATTGAAGTCACTGCTTCTAAGGCGCTCGAAAGCATCGGCTTGCGCCAGTATCTCCACTCCGGCTACGGCATTGCCGAAAAGGACCTTCAAGGTAAAGCCGCCGCGCTCGACGCTCTAACCGGTTTGATCATCCTGATCCCGACGTCCGCCTTCAAAGGCAAAGAGCAATCACTCGACCCCAACCCAGCGCTTCGATTTATAGGAGTGTTCGACGAAGAAGCCGCAGCGCCGCCGGCCCCGACCTTTAAAACCGCAAGTGCAGAAGGGGTTCTGTCGCCCGCAGACTCTCACGACCACCCTGTCCGCCCCGCCGGTCGCTCCTGGATCGGGGCGCTCGGGGCCTTGATCATTGCTGCCGCACTCGTCCTTTATTTCTTTCTCTGACTTGAAAGCCCCAAGATGTCCGCCACACTCTTCACCAACGCCCGCCTGATCGACCCTGAGAAGGGCACCGACGAGATCGGCGCTCTCGCAATCGTGGACGGCAAGATCGCAGGGCCCACAGGGATGGACGGAGCCGAGGTCATCGATTGCGGCGGCAAGTGCCTCGCGCCCGGCATTGTAGACCTGGGGGTCAAGGTCTCTGAGCCCGGCGAACGCCACAAGGAAAGCTTCCGCTCTGCCGGCCTTGCGGCTGCTGCCGGTGGTGTGACCACGATGGTGACCCGCCCCGACACGCTACCCGCCATCGACACGCCTGAAACGCTGGAGTTTGTTCGCCGCCGCGCGAACGAAGCCTCGCCCGTCAACGTCCTGCCAATGGCTGCTTTGACCCGAGGTCGCCAGGGGCGCGAAATGGCCGAGATCGGTTTCCTAATGGATGCAGGCGCGGTCGCCTTCACCGATTGCGACAGCGTCGTTACCGACACCAAGGTCCTTACACGCTGCATGACCTACGCGACTTCGCTTGGCGCGTTGATTATCGGCCATCCTCAGGAACCCATCCTCTCAGCAGGGGCTGCCGCCACTAGCGGAAAATTCGCATCTCTCAAAGGCCTGCCCGCCGTCTCCGCGATGGCTGAGCGCATGGGTCTCGACCGTGATATCGCAGTGGTCGAAATGACTGGCGCGCGCTACCACGCCGACCAGATCACAACTGCTCGCGCCTTACGCCGCCTCGAACGCGCACGCGACGCGGGATTGGACATAACCGCCGGCATTTCTATCCACCACTTGACGCTCAACGAATTTGACGTGGGCGATTACCGCACCTTCTTCAAAGTCAAACCCCCGCTGCGGGCCGAAGAAGACCGCCTTGCTGCCGTTGAAGCTGTGGCGTCGGGCCTCATCGACGTGGTTGCCTCAATGCACACCCCGCAAGACGAAGAAAGCAAGCGCCTACCTTTTGCCGAAGCCGCATCCGGTGCCGTGGGCCTGGAAACGCTCCTTCCCGCTGCCATGCGTCTTGTGCACAATGGCAACATCGATTTGCCGACACTCTGGCGCGCACTTTCGTTGGCGCCATCCAAAAGGCTCGGCCTTGAAACGGGTCACTTGGCTGCAGGAGCACCCGCCGACCTCGTCCTCTTCGATCCCGACGCACCCTTCGTCCTCGACCGCTTCAAGCTGCGCTCAAAATCCAAAAACACACCGTTTGACGAAGCGCGCATGGAAGGCCGCGTCATTGGCACCTGGGTCGGCGGACAGCGAGTTTTCGACAAGGACTCCTAACAAAGGCGCATTGCACACCGCGTCCACACCGATATTCTCTCAATCATGACCGTCGCAGGAACGCCCATAAACCGATGCCACTGATTGAGACGCCCGCCGAGATCCTCGCCCTCGTTGCAGTGCTTTCGTACTTCCTCGGCGCGGTTCCTTTCGGCATCGTCATCTCGCGCCTTTTCGGGCTGGCCGACCCTCGCACTGTTGGTTCCGGCAACATTGGAACGACGAATGTGCTCCGGTCTGGCAATAAAACCGCTGCTGCCCTGACGCTTGTCCTCGACAGCGCCAAAGGTGGCATCGCCGTCATCATCGCGCGTCTCTTGGTCGGCGAAGACGCAGCGCAACTCGCCGCGATTTCCGCCTTCCTTGGCCACCTCTACCCCGTCTGGCTTGGCTTTAGAGGCGGCAAAGGCGTCGCGACCTTCCTCGGCACCGTACTAGCCCTGTCTCCGCTGATCGGAGCCATAGCTTGCGCCACATGGCTCCTCGTTTTTGCTCTGTTTCGCATTTCCTCACTCGGCGGCATCACAGCCCCAGCTATCGCGCCACTTGCAGCCCTCGCACTGGGCCAAGCCGACAAAGCCATTGTCCTCGCCCTCATGGCAGCCTTTGTCTGGAAGCGGCACCGCGATAATATCGTCCGCCTCATCGCAGGCACTGAACCGAAAGTCGGGCAGAAAAAACCGGAGGACTCCGAATGACCTTCAAGGACTCCGTCCGCACAGTCCTACGAGAGAAGTATGCCACCATCGAAGGCCGCGCGCCGCGCTCGGAATACTGGTGGTTCTTCCTATTTTACCTTCTGGTGAGTTTTGCGCTCGGCCCAGCTGATCTTGCGCTTTTTGGGGACCAGACCGTTAGCCCACTCGGCACAATCTTCGGTGTCCTGGTGCTTATCCCATTCGTCACTGTGGGTGTGCGCCGCCTGCACGACCGGGACATGTCTGGCTGGTGGTACCTTTTGATCCTTATTCCACTGATCGGCTCGCTCGCGCTTGCGGTCATCTTCATGATTCCCGGCACCGTCGGTACAAATCGCTTCGGTCCTGACCCGCTCGGCTCCTCGTCCGGTCCCGAAGATGACGATGAACCCGGTCTCTCCCAAAGCTCCATCCCCCGCGTGGGCCGCGATGATTAACGGGTTCCTCGAAACCTTCGATGCCATGCCCAACGGCGGCTACGGCGGCACTTTTCAGGGCCGCCGATACCGCATCACGAAGACACAGATGTCGGGCGGCCGCAGCCAGAAACTCGAAGCGGAAGAGCTCGGGGGAAACGACTACATAAGCTTCAACCTCTACCGGTTGGCAACCGGACAAGCGCTCCTGAAGCCTTGCGAGATGCCCGAGGAAAAAGTCACAGCGTTCGTTCTCGGTGTAACGGTCGACTAGTCGATCAGCCGAAAAGTTCCCATCCGAGCACCGCTTGACGCGTCCACCAGCGCGTATTCTTCATCAGACAAGCGATCGACAAATGCACAAGTCACCCGGCCTCGAAATGCGCGTTCCCACTGCGAACACACCTGATCGTCATCTTGCCACCACCGACCCATATCCTCACCCACCGCCGGAAAGTTCGACACAGCTGAACCGTTGGATTGGAACGTCGCGGTGCCCGCAAACCGCCCGGACTTGAACGCCACCGCCTGGCCACCGAACAGCATTTCCCTGACCTCTTTCGCGCTCAGACGCTCTCCCGCCTCTTCGCAGGACGCCATCAAAAAAACCGCAAAGATCAAGAAAACAATTCGCATAGGAATGCCCTTACCATAGCCCAAGCCGCTAGGCGCCACCCCAAAATCGTCAAAGATCGCGCCGCCGTCACGCCCAACACTATTGAGCTGCTCTCGCGACGACACAAACCAAGAGTGGACAACGCTAAGCGCCGTTCGCACCTTTAACGTTTCGGTCACGGACATTAACGCGACCACCATAAGTGGTGGAGCACCCCACCGTTCGCCACAAGAAGCACCGACGTAATACCGACGTGTTACCGACGGAAAACCGATTTGCAGAACTCGCCCAAATCCGCTTGTTTCTAACGCGCTAACGAATGGATGCGTTGCGGATCAGAGATATCCCCAGCCCGTTGCGCGCATCGCATTTACGCATTGAAAACTAGTAGGAATATTCCTCGAATACCTTGGTGAGGTCCCCGTCCCAATCGGTGTTGTATCGGCGGATCAGCTCGTCCGCAGGCAATTCGCCCGATTCCAAGCTGTCATTCAAAGCATTCAGGAAATGAGTCTCGTCCGGCAGCAATCCACCAGCCCCCGGGCGCGCCCGCGACTTAAGACCTTGTTCTGCTATATCAACGACTTCCCGCGCCAGTTCTCGCATAGTACGCCCGCCAACTTCGGCGGCCAGACCGTCCACCGATGCCTTCACACGCCACGCCTCACGCGTCTCCGTATCCCAGTCTTTCACCAGATCCCAAGCCGCATCCAAAGCGCCCTGATCATAGCATAACCCGACCCACAGCGCCGGTAGTGCGCAAAGCCGCCGCCAAGGCCCGCCATCCGCACCGCGCATCTCGATAAACTTTTTTAAACGCGCTTCAGGGAAGATCGTCGTCAGGTGATCAGCCCAATCAGAAAGCGTCGGTTTTTCCCCCGGAAGGGCGGGTAATTCGCCCTTTAGAAAGTCACGGAAGGACATGCCCAGCGCATCAACGTAAACGCCGTCGCGATAAACAAAGTACATTGGTACATCTAGCGCGTACTCCGCCCAAGCCTCGAAGCCAAAGCCGTCCTCGAATACAAAAGGCAGCATACCTGTCCTATCTGCATCAAGGTCGCGCCAAATCCGGCTGCGCCAAGATTTGTGACCATTCAACTTCCCTTCAAAGAAGGGCGAGTTCGCAAAAAGCGCCGTCGCCACCGGCTGCAACGCCAAAGCCACGCGCAGCTTCTGAACCATGTCAGCTTCCGACCCGAAATCGAGGTTCACCTGTACCGTACAGGTCCGGCGCATCATGGCCGTGCCCATCGTGCCGACCTTCTGCATATAGCTGTCCATCAGCTTGTAACGGCCCTTCGGCATCAAGGGCATCTCTTCATGCATCCAATGCGGTGCTGCACCCAACCCGATAAATCGCACACCTATCTCGCGCGCGATTGTCCGCACCTCCTCGAGATGCGTATTCACCTCGTCGCAGGTCTGGTGGATCGTTTCCAAGGGCGCGCCCGAAAGCTCCAACGCTCCGCCCGGCTCCAACGACACATTCGCACCGTTCTTTTCAAGCCCGATGATCAGACCGCCTTCAAGAACCGGCGACCATCCATAGCGGTCCCGCAAACCTTCCAGGACCGCACGAATTGAGCGTTCTCCATCATAAGGCAGCGGTTTCAAAGTGTCCCGGCAATAGCCGAACTTCTCGTGCTCGGTCCCAATCCGCCAGTCTTCCTTGGGCTTGCAGCCGCTTTCGAGATACTCTGCAAGTTGCTCGTGCCGCTCGATCGGGCCGCCGCCGGATTGTGGGATAGACATGTAGTTCGCCTCAGTGCTCGGATCAGATCTCGTCACTTGCGCGAATGCTCTTCGAAGTCAACTCAAGCGATTGTGTGGTTTTTCCCAAACCGTTGTGCGCGCCATCGGTTTAGCCCGACCGACCGACGCCAAACGGGCCGTGCTCATGCCGGGCAATGCGGAGAATGCATCAAACAACGCCTCAGTTCCTTCCGCATCGGCGGGAATGCGAAACCGTGCTCCTCGGACATCAGTCAGTTCCCAAGTTTGAGGAGGCACCATGGCGACACTCTGCAGGTCCTCCATCGCAATGATGCCGCCGGAATCAGGCCCGAAATAGGAAATCTGGCGCTCATCGACCTCAACCACACCAACGCCCCCACCTTCTGAGCGAAATCGCCCGCGCTGAATACCGATCACTATCAAAACTGTACCCAGACCCATAAGCAAAACGCCGAAAATGAGGTTCGCCCGTGTGGGGCCAAGCACAGTAATGACACCAATCGCATCAAGCGCTGCACCGATCACCAGCTCTCGCCATCGCATAAGGCTGGCTTGTACTTCAGGTCGGATGAAACTCATTTGTTGCCTTCGCTGTCCAAAGGATGCCACGAGGAGGGGTCGTCGCTTGGCTCGGTCCGCAAGTCATATGGTGCGCGGATAGGTTCAAATGTCATCTCAGTAAAATCGCGGATCAGCTCCAGATCATCACCGTGCCGTCGATACAGTTTTCCGCCCATCGTGTCGTATCTGTCCAAGGCGATGTGCATTGATGGAGACAACCGCGACAAAGCGCGCTCCTTTGGCTTTCCATGAACCTTTGCGACAGCGCGTTTCCAGGTCTGCAACCCTGCCGGATTCTCCTTCGTTGGTGCGATTTGACGAAGCCGCGACAATCCTGTGCCCCGTTTCAGAATGTCTTCGCCACCTGTGGCAATGAACCGTATATTATCGATAAACCTCCCGCCACCGCCCCAAGTGGAACCCTCGGGAAATAGATGCAATGCCGTAAAATATGGCGGTTTCGAAATCACCGTGTAAGCGCCTTCGCTCTCATCCGACCACTTGCCGCTTAGCGTAAAGTAGATGAAATGCTCGCCATCGGGCGACAGATCGCACCAGTCGAGATAGATACGCTGCTTGATCCACTGACCATCTTCAAAAGTGTCCGTACCCCTATCCCATAGGATCATTCGGTATTGCTTGGACGGCCCCTGTCGCAAGATCACTGCGCGGTCATTCTCGGTCGCGAAGAACAAGTGCAAGCGGACATATGCCTTACTCATGCCCAATCGCCCAGCGCTTGCTGCCAGATCGTCAAAGCCGCAACCGCAGCCGTATCAGCCCGCAATATCCGGGGACCAAGCGCCACAACATGTGCTTGCTCCATGGCCGATAGCTTTGTCCGTTCTGCTTCAGAAAATCCCCCCTCGGGACCGATCAGAATAGCCCAAGGTCCCGGCGCATCCGGCAACCCAGATACCTCACCAGCGCGCGCTTCGTCGCAAAACATAATCTGACGCTCGACTGGCCACTCCGAAAAGTGTCTTTCCAGCTTTTGTAGAACCGCAACTTCCGGCACGAAGGTGGCACCACATTGCTCCGCCGCCTCAATGGCATGAGCTTGCAAGCGATCCTGACGAATGCGCTCCGAGTTTGTAAACTGCGTCTGAACAGGAATGATCCGGCGCGCACCCATCTCGACCGCTTTCTCAACAATGAAATCCGTCCGCGCTTTCTTGATCGGCGCGAAGAGCAACCAGAGATCGGGCGGATCGTATTGCGTTAACGTTTGTTCGATACAGTGCAGCTCACCGCCGCGTTTTCCGGCCTCGGAAACTTCGGCGCGCCACTCTCCGTCCTTGCCATTGAACAGCAGGACGGGATCGCCTTTTGCCAAGCGCATTACCCCGAAAAGGTAATGCGCCTGTTGGCGTACCAGATCTACGGATTGCCCCTCTCCCAAGGCCTGATCTACAAAGAGCCGAACTTTCGCAGTTTTCATAAGGCCAGAGCATATGACCGGCACCGACGGGACGCCAGACACCAAAACGACCGGACAGGTCGCCGATGCTGCCAAGGGAAACTGGGTCGACTCATTGGCTCCGGAATCGACTCGCCCCTACTTGCGCCTAAGCCGAGCAGATCGTCCTATTGGAACCTGGTTGCTGCTGATCCCTTGCCTCTGGGCAATTGCGGCTGTTTCCCTGATGCAGGGGACATTCACTAGCCTCCATAGTTGGGTGCTGATCGGCTGCGCCGTCGGTGCCTGGCTCATGCGCGGTGCGGGATGTACGTGGAACGACATCACTGACCGCCATTTTGACGCGTCTGTCGCCCGTACACGCTCGCGCCCTATCCCCTCAGGTCAAGTAACTGTCCGCGGTGCAGTGACCTGGATGGTCCTCCAGTCGCTCATAGCCTTCGGCATACTGCTTACCTTCTCTCCTTTGGCAATCGCCCTTGGCATCGCCTCCCTCGCGTTGGTTTGTGTTTATCCCTTCGCCAAACGTTTCACGTGGTGGCCGCAGGTTTTCCTCGGCCTCGCATTTAACTGGGGCGCACTGTTGGCATGGGCCGCACTCACCGGCAACGTGTCGTTGGCTCCGATCCTGCTGTACGTGGCGGGTATCTTTTGGACGCTGTTCTACGACACCATCTACGCCCACCAGGACACCGACGACGACGCTCTTATTGGCGTCAAATCCACAGCTCGCCTGTTCGGCGATGAAACAGCCAAATGGCTTAAGTGGTTTATGATCGGCAGCGTCACCTGCATGGGCGCAGCGGTTATCGCCGCCATCGCACCTTCCGCGAACGTGTTGCAACTTGTGATCGCCCTTGGTGGTGTCTGGGCGTTCGGTTGGCATCTAATGTGGCAGCTCAGCCGCCTCGACATAGACGACCCCGAGAAATGCCGGGAGCTGTTTCTGTCAAATCGCAACGCCGGCCTCATTCCTTTGCTATTTCTCGCCGTCGCGCATTTCGCATGATTGCAGACCGCCAGCTTGCCGATTAACAAAGCGCCATGAGTTCATCTACGTCACTGAATTTGCGAAGCTACCTGCCCCACGTCGCCGCAATTTTGATTGCTGGCGCGGGATGTATGGGAATCGCCGTTTGGGCAAAGGAACGCATCGAAGCGAAAACATCGACGGACATTGGTTTGGTGCTCGCGCAAAATGGCTACGACTGGGCCGAGGTCACAACTGACGGCCTGCAGGTAAGCCTGTTTGGAACCGCCCCCAACGAAGCCACAAGGTTCGCTGCGTTGTCGGCCGCTGGACGCATCGTCGATGCGTCTCGCATCTTGGATCAAATGGAGGTGCGCGCCACGGCGGCACTAGTGGCCCCCGAGTTCTCCATTGAAATCCTGAAGAATGACGACGGTTTGTCGATCATTGGTTTGGTTCCCACCGAGTCGGATCCAGACACAATATTAGAACGCGCGCGTCGGCTATCCGGCACAGCTCGCATAACGAATCTTCTGGAAAGCGCAGACTACGCGCCGCCGCCAGGTTGGGAACGCGCGCTGTCGTTCGGGTTGAACGCACTGGAGGATTTGCCCCGGTCGAAAGTGTCGATTTCACCAAAAAGGGTTGCGGTGACAGCCGCTGCTGAGAACACCGAAGACAAGCGCCGCATAGAGAGGGAGCTGAACCGTTCAGCGCCGTCCGGCGTTGCACTCGATCTTAACATCACCGCACCACGTCCAGTTATTAGCCCCTTTACGATCCGCTTTTTGATAAATGGCGACGGAGCGCGTTTTGACGCCTGCTCGGCGGACACCGAAGCGTCACGTGAAGCGATCCTCGCCGCCGCAATAGACGCTGGTCTAACTGGCAGCGCCACATGCCAGATTGGACTCGGCACGCCATCAACGCGTTGGACTGAAGCAGCCGTTGCAAGCATTGAAGCCATTCAAGAAATCGGGTGGGGAACACTCACCCTGTCAAACGCCGATATTACTCTAGTTGCGGCTGAAGGAACTCAATCAGTGATATTTGACCGTGCCGTCGGAGAACTCGAAGGACGTCTGCCCGAAGTTTTCTCGCTAAACGCCATCCGCTTGGAAAGCGAGAGCGACGGCGATGTTGAGGATGCTTCGCAGCCGGAGTTTTTGGCCACACGATCGCCTGAAGGCCTTGTTCAACTACGCGGTCGCATTGGCGACGAACTGACACAATTGGCCGTGCAAAACTTTGCGGCCGCGCATTTTGGATCAAGCAACGTGTATCCCGCTACGCGCACCGACAAGGCACTACCAGCAGGCTGGCCAACGCGGGTTCTGACCTCGCTGGAGTCGCTGGCACTGCTGAACAACGGGGCGGCCGTGGTGACACCAGAGTCTATTGAGATTCGTGGAGAATCCGGACGCCAAGATGCCCGTGCCGAGATCACGCGTATTCTCACATCAAAGCTGCC
>CAYPVG010000241.1:0-6497 GCA_964414085.1 uncultured Boseongicola sp.
GCCATCCAAGGCGATCAGGTCTACATTATCGAGGCCAATCCCAGAGCCTCACGCACCGTCCCCTTCGTTTCAAAAGCCACAGGCGCACGCTTGGCCCAAATCGCCGTCCGCGTCATGTCTGGCCAAACCCTTGCAGACATCGGCCTCACTGAAGAGATCAAGCCCCCCCATCTCTCCGTCAAAGAAGCCGTCCTCCCCTTTAACAAATTCCCCGGCACCGATACCCTACTCGGCCCAGAAATGCGCTCCACAGGCGAAGTCATGGGATGGGACCGTTCCTTTGCGCGCGCCTTCCTCAAGGCACAGCTTGGCGCAGGTGTCGACTTGCCGACCTCCGGAACGGTCTTCTTCTCGATCAAAGACGCCGACAAAACCGACCAACTCGTGGACACCGCCAAGATGCTTCACGATCTCGGTCTGAAAATCCTTGCCACCCGCGGCACCGCCAGCTTCCTCACGGAAAACGGCATTCCCTCAGATGTGGTCAACAAAGCCTATGAAGGCGGGCGCACCATCGTCGACGTCATGAAGGACGGCGGTGTATCTCTGGTGATGAACACCACCGAAGGCGCGCAGGCGGTCGAGGACTCGCGTTCGATGCGGAACGTCGCGCTCATGGACAAGATACCGTACTACACGACTGCTGCCGCGGCTCACGCTGCCGCCGAAGCCATGGTCGCCCGTCGCGATGGAGAAATTGAAGTGCGTAGTTTGCAAGGCGCTTAGTTAGTTAGCAGCTATCGTCGCTTGCTGGCATTGCCGCCTTTCGAGAGATCAGAGTGCGCAGGACCTCGATACTGTCCTTCTTGCGCACCCGAATGCAGCCTTTGCCTACGTTCAGATCCGAGGTGATTTTCCCATCCGGATCCAGTCTGGCAACGTCACCCAAATATAGACCCACGAATGACTTCTGCGCGTTCAGATGGCAAAACACATCACCCTCGCGAGCAAACCGGAGCATGCCATAGCCGATGTCCTCACCAACTGCTGGCACCAACTCAAAGATTGCCTGCCGGATCTCCAGCAAACGCTCTTTCCGCCAATCATCATCAATTTCGTTTAGATACGCATCGGGTGAGTTCGCTTTGTACTGAACCATCTGGAGCCTTTTTAGGTCTGGTGCGCCGTCTTTGCCCAAAGGTAGCAATCCCGAGCACTCGCGCCAAATGTTGCGCGACCGCAGTGATCACCGAACGGTCGCACCGACGCAATACCGACGTTTTACCGACGTAATACCGATTTGGCTCTTCCAAGCATCTCAACGCGTTAACCCACTGCCGCGGCGCACCGGGCCAAATCACCGAACGTTGCGGTAATTCCGGCATTCCTATCAAAGCGACCCAGCGTCACGCTTGCTCCACTTCGCGCCTTCCCGCTACGTAAACTCACCAGCTGCACGAGGCCCAAATGTTTCAGCCCATCATTACCGGAACCGGTGTTTTTACGCCCGAAAGCATCATCACCAATGATGAACTTGTCACAAGTTTCAACGCCTATGTGGACCGTTTCAACGCCGCTCACGAGGAGGAGATCGTCAAAGGTGAAGTGGCCGCCAAAACGCACTCGAATGCTGACTTCATCCGGGAGGCCAGCGGGATCGAACAGCGTTATGTGATTGATAAAGAAGGGATTCTCGACCCGACCCGCATGGCACCACGGCTGGATGCGCGAGCGGACGAGGCACCGTCCCTCATGGCCGAAATGGGGATCGACGCAATCAACAAGGCACTCGCCGCCGCAGCTCGCGACCCCTCGGAGGTCGACCTCATCCTCTGCGCTGCTTCCAACCATGAACGTGCCTACCCAGCCATAGCCGTGGAGATCCAGCAGCTGTTGGGTGCAGGCGGGTTTGCCTACGACATGAACGTTGCCTGCTCTTCAGCAACGTTTGGCCTGCAAACTGCAGCCGACATGATCCGCACAGGCTCAGTTCAATGCGCCGTTGTCGTCAGCCCCGAGATTTGCTCGGCGCACCTGGAATGGCGCGACCGCGATTGCCACTTCATCTTCGGAGATGTCGCCACCGCCATGGTGATCGAACGCGAAGCCGATGGCATGACAGGCTTTCGCGTCCGTTCGACCCGATGTGCGACCAAGTTCTCTAACAATATTCGCAACAATAACGGATACTTGCGCCGCGCACACGATCAAATGGAAGACCGCCGCGACATGCAATTCATGCAGGAAGGTCGGAAGGTCTTCAAAGAAGTTCTGCCTTTGGTATCGCGCCACATCTGTGCGCATCTGGACGCCGAAAATGTTGCCTCGGACGACCTCAAACGCCTCTGGTTGCATCAGGCAAACAAGACCATGAACGACTACATCGGTAGGAAGGTTCTTGGCCGCGATCCGGAGCCGGGCGAACAGCCCAACATCCTGCAAGATTATGCAAATACGTCTTCGGCGGGCTCCATTATTGCCTTCTCAAAATACTCCGCAGACATGGAGCCGGGAGACGTCGGTCTCCTCTGCTCGTTTGGCGCCGGGTATTCCGTCGGATCAGCGGTGCTAGAGCGGATCTAGCTCTTGTCGGCACACCGACAGCAGGGTACCCCGCCCTTATGGCCAAGCTCTACTTCCACTACTCCACAATGAACGCGGGCAAATCGACCCTGCTCTTGCAGGCGTCCTACAACTACCGCGAACGGGGAATGCAAACGTATCTGCTCACCGCATCCTTCGACGGACGCGCGGGCGAAGGCGTGATCGGAAGCCGAATTGGTATCAAGTCCAAAGCAGACATGTACGACACCGAGACTGACCTCTTCGACATGCTCGAACGTCGCCTGAAAAAGGGGCCTGTCGCCTGCGTGTTCATCGACGAGGCACAGTTCCTCACCAAAGAACAGGTTTGGCAACTCGCACGCGCCGTCGACGACCTGAACGTCCCAGTTATGTGCTATGGCCTTCGCGTGGATTTCCGGGGTGAACTTTTCCCAGGTTCAGCCGCACTTCTAGCTCTCGCAGATGAGATGCGAGAAGCCCGAACCATTTGTTTTTGCGGCAAAAAAGCAACGATGGTTGTCCGCCAGGACGAAGACGGCAATGCCCTCGCCGACGGCGATCAGGTTCAAATCGGCGGCAACGAAACCTACGTGTCGCTCTGTCGCAAACACTGGCGCGAGGCCATTGGCGACCGCTAGCTGACCGCGTTCGGCAACGGCTCACCCTTGACCCAAGCATTCAAATTCGCGACTGCCATCAGTCCCATATCGACGCGCACTTCCAAAGCTGCTGTCCCGAGATGAGGTAACAAAGTGACGTTTTCCATCGCCTTCAAAGCTTCAGGGACGTTCGGTTCGAACTCATAAACGTCCAATCCCGCACCTGCGATTTGCCCTGCTTCCAATGCCGCAATCAAAGCAGCCTCGTCCACCACATCGCCACGCGCGATGTTCACAACCACACCATGGCGCTGCATGTGTGACAGCGCTTCAGCGTCCATCATGTGATGCGTTGCGGGTGTCGCCGGAACCGCCATGACCACCACGTCCGCGGCTGCGCAGACTTCGGCCAAAGTCTCCAATTGCGTCGCCGGAACACCTGCGTCCTCAACGCGCGAGCGGTTGTAAAACACAACCTCCATGCCAAATCCAAGAGCGGCTCGGCGCGCAATCGCCTTCCCAATCCGTCCCATCCCGACAATACCAACGGTCTTCCCCGACATATGCAGCCCGAGATACTGAGTCGGATGCCACCCAGGCCACTGACCCGCTCGCACAGCCCGCTCACCTTCTCCAGCGCGCCGACATGTCATCAACATCAACGTCAAGGCAATATCCGCCGTAGCATCAGTCACCGCTCCCGGCGTGTTGGACACGACCATTCCCGCAGCTTTGGCTGCGGCAACGTCGATGTGGTTGTACCCAACGCCGAAGTTCGCGAGGAGTTTGCAACGCAGAGACTTGGCTGACGTTATCACTTCAGCAGACAAAGGATCGCCAAGCGTCGGCAAGATCGCGTCGTACTCATCCAAAGCATTGGCCATCTCATCAGCACTCAGAGGCAAGGTTTCTTCTCGCACCGAGACGTCAACGCCAGAGTCAACCTCGGAAACAACAGCCTCCGGCAAAGGACGTGTAATCAAAAGCTTAGGCATCAGTACATCCTCGCTCCAACAGGCACGTCCTTATCAGGCCTCAACAAAACCACTTCGCCGTCCGCATCAGGCACCCCAAGCACAAGCACCTCTGACATGAACTTCCCAATCTGCCTTGGCGCGAAATTCACAACCGCCAGTACCTTCCTCCCCGGCAAAGTCTCAACGTCGTAGTGCGCAGTGATTTGAGCCGAACTTTTGCGCTCCCCAATCTCGGAGCCAAAATCTAGGAACAACTTAATGGCAGGCTTACGCGCTTCCGGAAAAGGCTCTGCCCGTAGGATCCTCCCGACGCGAATGTCCACTTTCATGAAGTCATCAAAAGCCAAAGTCATGCGCCCAACTCCCGGCTCCGGTCCGTCGCCGCTTTTACAGCGCGTTTCATCAAGGGCGGCAAACCAGACGCCTCATCCATCAAAACTTCCAAAGCCGCCTGCGTGGTACCATTCGGGCTGGTCACGTTAACGCGTAGTTGACTTGCGCCCTCATCGGACTGCGATGCCAAAGCCCCTGCACCCGCAACGGTTGCAATAGCCAATTCGGTCGCCATGTCGCGCGGTAAACCCTCTGCCACACCCGCCTCAGCCATGCATTCAATCATATGGAACACATAGGCTGGACCGGATCCCGAAACCCCTGTCACGGCGTCGATCTGGTCTTCGCTTTCCAGAGCCACGGTCCGGCCCACGGCCGATAAAAGATCTCGTGCCTGATCAAGCCTCGTTTGTGTCACATGAGTGTTCCCACAATAGGCCGTTATCCCCTGACCAATGGCGGCAGGTGTATTTGGCATTGCGCGCACAATCGGCGACTGGGCGCCAAAGGCGGCCTCGAAAGCAGCAATCGTGGTGCCCGCGGCGATGGACAGATAGACCGTTTCTGAATTCCCAAAGGCTGCCATCGAAGGCAGCGCTTCGCCCATCATTTGAGGCTTCACAGCGACAACTACGACAGCAGGATCCGGGGGCAACTCGGCGTTCACATGAACACCCGTCTCCAGCACCCAATCCCCAACAAAGGGATCAACCACATAGACGGCATTTGGCGAGAGCCCGCCCGCGAGCCATCCTTGCAGCATCGCGCCGCCCATCTTCCCGCAACCCAGTAGCACCAGACCACGTCCTGGAATATCGCCAAAATCCATGAAGTCCCCCTTCGCTTTCACCAGTGCATAGCGAAAAGCAGAGCACGGGGACAACCGGCATTCACGCGCACCGCGCGATGGATTCACGAAAAGTAAGAAAGTTCAGCGCAATCTGTTCACGTGGACAAAGAAAAAACCGGGCCACTGCTCGCGACCCGGTCTCTTTGCTTGATCCGCGAGCCGTGGGGGAACGACTTGGTTACATGCGGAGAACAAGCGGTAATGAACGAAAGGCGTTATGCTGTCCCGTAAGCCTCTGCGATTGCGACGTTCATAGCGTCAGCAGGCGTCTCATTACCCCAAGCGACAAGCTGGAACGCCGGGTAAAAGCGCTCGGCTGACAATACTGCGGCGCGGATCATTGTGTCGATCTGCTCTGCGCTGGCCATCTGTCCACCTGCGAGGACAAGCCCATAGCGCCAAACCATCAGTTTTTGCATCGACCAGTACGAAAACGCACCAGCCCAGCACATGTCATTTGTGGCATTCAGAGTTTCATAGAGATCGCCCAACTTCTCTTTCGGTGGGTCCATCTCAAACGTGCAAATTAGGCGCAACGTCTCATCATGGGGAGACCAAGCTAAGGTGATGGAATACGTTCTCCACTGTCCCTCGACCGCCATGGCAATTTGATCGTCGGCGACCCTGTCAAAGTCCCATTCGTGGTGCTCAGCTAGGTGTTCGACGATATCAATTGGATGGAGTTCATCTGTGGAAAAATACTGCTCGGAAAGCGACATACAAAGGCCTCATCTGCTCTGGCTGGGTGGGCTCTTGCGGCCACCACAGCTTGGTGCCTGCTCAAGGTACGGTGGATTTACCATCCGCCCTTACGAGATATGGTGTGCCTAAAGCCCGACTCTGTAAAGCTCTAATTTGAGTTTTTTGGTGGATAAGTCCGAAGCGCCGGAAATTGTTGGGGATAAGCTCAAAATAAAAGCGCCGCGAAAATCACGCGGCGCCCAAAGCTTGTCGACTGCTAATATCAGTCTTTCGCAGCACCCGCTTCCAAAGCATCCAGCCGAGCTTTCAGCGCCTCGTTTTCCTCGCGAGCCTTCTGAGCCATCGCGCGAACCGCATCGAATTCCTCGCGCGTCACGAAATCCCGGTCCGCCAGCCAGCGGTCGATCATCGAACTGAAGGCGGTTTCGGCCTCTTCGCGGGCTCCCTGTGCCACGCCCATGGCGTTGGTCATCAGTTGCGACAGATCGTCGAGCATTTTGTTCTTGGACTGCATGCGCTTTGCCTCCGTAT
>CAYPVG010000242.1:0-3546 GCA_964414085.1 uncultured Boseongicola sp.
ATCTCGCAGATCCTTGATGTATTCGAAACGGCTCCCTGCGTCGGGCTTTTTGATCAACAACGTCACCGCAAACGACGAGTTGTCAAAATGCCAGCCAAGCTCCTGCCCGCGTTTCGCGTAGTGCACATTGATTGAAGACAATGGGTCAGCATAGGGAAACAAGGCGTCCTCACCCGTTACACCCTTGATAAAGCTGCGAAACTCGTCTGCATCATACAGGCTCCGCAACGGTGAGGTGGGCGGCACCTGGTCGTCGCATATGCACCCCTTTGATGATTCAACCAGCCGATTTGCCGGATGCGAAGCGTCGTACTTCGGGTTCTGAGGGGTCAAATAAACCGAATGCTGCTGCGTGCAAAAAAATGCACTTTCAGCTTCTTCCTCGGCCTCGGCCAGCATCCCATTCAGAGCATCCGGTGTGACGAATCCCTCCAGAACCAGCACTCCGTTCTGCTCCAGTTTTTTCTCACAAAGCGCTACGAAAGCGAGATCTTCAATCGGATGGCTTTCAAGATTAACAATGTCGTCCAGTTCCAAGGTGTCACCGCTCCTCATTCCCGGCGTCACTCTGCAAGAGTCCAATCATCGGATCAAGGCCACAACCTTCGCGCAGCCAAAGTCGATCTGAAGTCCATGCGCACAACAAAATACCCTGGCCCTCCGGCTCCATTGTACGGCGATTGGCGGCACATTAGGGTCGCCTTACTGCAAACGATTGAGTAAGCCGTCCAATGCGCATCACACAGAAAGAAGCTAGGACTACCGCGTTCCTGATCGCCGCGGTTCAGCACTCGGTCGCCGTCTTTGCCGTATACTCCTCAAGCCAGGACATCCTGTCAGACGGTGCGTGCATCGGTGGCATTTTCGGATCCCTTGCGAACATTGTCATTCTGGTGATGGCAGCAGTTTGGTTACTCGTGCTAATCATCAAGTCCATGCGGACGAAGACGCGACATCCCCTGTTTCAACACCTTTGTTTCGTGCTCGCATCCAGCGGGCTGGCTATTCTCATCAGCATGCAAGCCGCGCTGCGCTGCACCGTATAGGCCCAACCAACTGAAACACCGGTGACTTTCTCGTGTAGCCGCTTGGCGCACGTCAATATTCCCGCCACATTCATCACAACACGAAACGCACATAGGAGACGCCGCAATGGGTTTTGCCATGGACGCCCTCAACTTTCTGGTCGTCGCCTTTATCTTTGTCATCGGCATGATCGTTGCGCTTCTGGTGCTCCTCTTCATCATCGACCGCCTGCAAACCCACGACGCGATCCGCCGCAACTACCCGGTCATTGGGCGCTTTCGCCATATCTTCTCTGAGTTGGGAGAGTTCTTTCGCCAGTACTTTTTCGCCATGGATCGCGAAGAACTTCCGTTCAACCGCGCCCAGCGAGAATGGGTGAAACGCGCCAGCGGCGGCAAAGACAACACGATCGCCTTTGGCTCCACGCGCAGCCTGACCGCCACTGGAACCCCGATTTTCGTCAATGCCGCCTTCCCACCCCTCGACGGACAGGCCACCAAATCAGAGCCACTCGTGATCGGGCCCGGCGCCCGCACGCCGTTTCACGCCTCCAGCATCTTCAACATCTCCGGCATGAGCTACGGTGCAATTTCCAAGCCGGCGGTCCAGGCGCTCAGCCGAGGCGCGAAAGAGGCCGGCATCTGGCTCAACACCGGCGAAGGGGGCGTAAGCCCTTACCACCTTGAGGGCGGCGCGGACCTCGTATTCCAAATTGGCACCGCAAAGTTCGGCGTGCGCGACAAGGATGGAAACCTGAGCGACGAGAAGCTCGGCGATGTCGCATCGCACGAAAACGTTCGGATGTTCGAAATCAAACTCGCGCAAGGCGCAAAGCCGGGCAAAGGCGGCATCCTACCCGGTGCAAAAGTGAATAAAGAAATCGCAAACATCCGGGGTCTTGAAGTCGGACAGGATGGCATCTCTCCCAACCGCCACAAGGAAGTGGACGACTGGGACGATCTTCTCGACATGATCGGCCACATTCGCGAGGTCACTGGCAAACCTGTCGGCATCAAAACGGTCGTTGGCAGCGAGGCCGCATTCCGCGAACTCTTCGACACAATCAACCGTCGCGGCAGTGACTCTGCCCCTGACTTTATTACGATTGACGGTGGCGAAGGCGGGACCGGAGCTGCACCAATGCCGCTCATTGATCTTGTTGGTATGTCCATTCGCGAAGCACTGCCGGTGGTAGCCGATCTGCGCGATGCGGCAGGTCTTAAAGATCGGATTCGCCTGATCTCCAGCGGTAAACTCGTCAACCCTGGCGACATCGCCTGGGCTCTTGCTGCGGGCGCCGACTTCATCACCTCCGCGCGCGGCTTCATGTTTTCGCTCGGCTGCATTCAGGCGTTGAAATGCAACAAGAACACCTGCCCTACCGGCATCACGACCCACGACCGCCGATTCCAAAAGGGTCTCGTGGTCGAGGACAAATGGATAAAGGTCGCGAACTACGCCAAAGGGATCATCAAAGAGGTCGAGACCATCGCTCACTCAGTCGGGGCGAGCGAACCACGCGGCATCCACCGTCGTCACGTCAGGATCGTTCAGGACAATGGTCAATCAGTATTGATGAGCGACCTGTTTCCGGATCAGATCGACCCAAAAAGAAACGCCCCAGCGTAGAAGCCGGGGCGTAACAAACTCTTCGAAAGAGTTTGGCTAAATATTCTTTACAAGAAGATTAGCCGCGCTCCTCGATGATCTCGACGAGATGCGGGATCTTGTTGACCATGCCGCGTACGGAAGGGGTGTCTTCCAGCTCGCGGGTCTTGTGCATCTTGTTCAGGCCCAGGCCGATCAGCGTGGCACGCTGCTCTTGAGGGCGGCGGATCGGGGAACCGATCTGCTTAACAACAATCGTCTTAGCCATGGGACTTAAGCCTCCTCAGCGACTTGGGCGCTCTCTGCCGGCGCGTCATCACGCTTAGGCAGAATATCAGCGACCTTTTTACCGCGACGCTGTGCGACCGAGCGAGGCGATGCCTCTTTCTTCAGGCCATCAATCGTAGCGCGGATCATGTTGTATGGGTTCGGCGAGCCGAGCGACTTGGCGACAACGTCCTGCACGCCGAGCATCTCGAAGACGGCACGCATCGGACCACCAGCAATGATACCAGTACCAGTCGGAGCTGTGCGCATAACGACCTTACCGGCGCCGTGGCGACCTTCGATGTCGTGGTGCAACGTGCGACCTTCGCGCAGCGGCACACGGATCATCTGGCGCTTGGCTTGCTCAGTGGCCTTACGGATCGCTTCAGGTACCTCTTTGGCTTTACCTTTACCGAAACCGACGCGGCCTTTCTGGTCGCCAACAACGACAAGTGCGGCGAAACCGAAGTTCTTACCACCCTTGGTCGTCTTGGAGACGCGGTTGATCGCGACCAGGCGGTCAGCGAATTCTGGGGCTTCTTCTTCCCGGCGGTCCCGACGACCGCGTCCGCGGCCACCTTCACGGTTGTCACGTTCTGCCATTGTCGTCTCCTAGAATTTCAGACCGCCCTCGCGGGCGGCATC
>CAYPVG010000243.1:0-5323 GCA_964414085.1 uncultured Boseongicola sp.
AACTGTGAACTCGGGCCGCGTGAACCCGGAAACGATCACTAGCGTCGAGGCCGGCAATCGCTCAACATCCGCCAACCATCTGTCACGCGACGCCATGTACCCGGCCATATGCACACGATCCGTAACAAAAGCATTGATCCGAACTACGTCGCCACGCCCAGCACCACCGCTACGCAGAATTGCTTCAATGTTCGCAAAGCAGATATCGGCCTGCGCACCCACGTCGTCCGGCACTGATCCATCCGCCGCCAAACCAAGCTGCCCTGATGTGAAAATCAGCCTTGCCCCGGTCGGAACTTCAACGCCGTGGGCGTACCTGGCAAAGGGAGGCGCGATATCTTGTGGTGTAAGCTCTCTCATAACCAAAAATCTGCAACGCAGATCGGCCACAAGCAAGCGCAAACAATCCGCCAAAAAAGTGCTTAAAGCATGGGCGAATCGTAAATTGCCGCGTAATGATTGTGCGAATTGCTGCGCGTGGGGGCGTGTGACATGGGTGTGAATTGGAAGCTCCGTGTCTCTCGACACAAATGGCAATTGGTAAAAAACTTGGAGGTGAGGATGTCCATGAAACTCAAAATCGCAGGCGCGACCGTTGCTGCACTCGCAGGCTCGTCGGCCTTCGCAGGCGGCCATTTGACCGAAGTTACGTTCGGTACAAACTGGGTCGCACAAGCAGAACACGGCGGATTCTATCAGTCCGTTGCCGACGGCACATACGAAGAATGCGGCCTCAGCGTCACCATCCTGCCGGGTGGCCCACAGGTTAACAACCGCGCGCTGATGCTCGCCGGTCGCATGGAATTCCACATGGGTGGTGACCTCCTTCAGGCGTTCAACGCCGCCAAGGAAAACATCCCCGTCGTGAACATCGCGGCTACGTTCCAGAAGCACCCGCAAGTTATCGTCGCCCACCCAGGCAGCGCAGACAGCTGGGAAGATCTGAAAGACCTGACCCTTCTGATCGGCGACAACGGCTTCCAGTCCTATTACCAGTGGATGATGGCCGCTCATGGCTTCACCGCTGAACAGCGTGAGCCCTATACATTTAATCCGGCGCCATTCCTTGCCGACACATCAGTCGGCATGCAGGGCTACCTCTCGTCCGAGCCATACTTGGTCGAAAAAGAGGGCGGCTTCGCTCCCAACGTGTTCCTGATTGCTGACGCAGGCTACTCGTCCTACGCAACAACGATCGAAACCATGCAGCAAACCATCGACGAAAGCCCGGAAGTGGTTGAATGCTTCGTCGAAGGCTCCATCAAGGGCTGGTACAACTACCTCTATGGCGACAACTCAGCAGCCAACGCGCTGATCCAGGAAGCCAACCCTGAGATGTCGTCTGACAAAATCGCTTATGCCATCGATAAGATGAAAGCATGGGGCATTGTTGACAGTGGCGACGCTCTCGAAATGGGCATCGGCGTTATCACCGACGCGAAGGTTGAAGACTTCTACAACAAATTGGTTGAAGCCGGCGTCGTTGAAGCAGGTCTCGACTACTCCGCCACCTACACGACCCAGTTTGTCGGCAAGGGTGTCGGCATGGACCTTAAGTAAGTCCAATAAATCTCTGATCCGGCTGCGAAAATACGCGGCCGGATCGTCCTCTTGCTGGCTGCCAATACTATGACACTTCCCTTTGACAAGCGCCCGCCGCTTCTCACGATGAGCCACGTCGAAAAGACCTTCGGCACCGATGTTGTCGCTCTCAAAGATATGAACCTGACCGTGAACGAGGGCGACTTCATGTCTCTCCTCGGCCCATCCGGCTGCGGCAAGTCTACAGCGCTCCGTCTGATCTCCGGCTTGATTCATCCAACGCGCGGCAAGATCAACTGGGAAGGTGGCCGGGGGTCTGACGACCTCGGTGTCGTCTTTCAGGAACCGACGCTCATGCCGTGGGCCACGGTCACCGAAAACGTATGGCTCCCCTTCCGCCTCAAAGGAATTCCGCTCACCCAAGTGCGCGACAACATCCTTGAAGCACTAAAGCTCGTCGGGCTTGAAAACTTCCAAAACGCTTATCCGCGTGAGTTGTCCGGCGGCATGAAGATGCGCGTTTCCATCGCCCGCGCTATGGTGACGAAACCGCGGTTGATCCTGATGGACGAACCATTCGCCGCCCTCGATGAGATTACGCGTTTTAAACTGAACAACGATCTTCTGGAACTGAAAGCCGCCATCGATTGCACGGTGATCTTCGTCACTCACTCAGTTTTCGAAAGCGTCTTTCTCTCCGACCGCATCGTGGTAATGGCCGCCCGTCCCGGACGCGTCATCCACGAATTGCACGTCGACACACCCTACCCGCGCCACGAAGAATTCCGTACCTCCTCAGAATACGCTGCCCACACCCGCGCGGCATCTGATGCGCTACACGAAGCTTTGGGAGAAGCCGCATGACTCTGACGACCCTGATCCGCGTTCTCGCAAAGCAAATACCGACGCAATACCGACGCAATCCCGACGTAATACCGATTTCGGTTTTCTCGCTTTTTCAAGCGCTTAGAGCCGAGCAGCGCCCAATCCCGATTGAAGTGCGTACGCCGCATTCACACCACTTTAACGGAGGGCCGAGATGAGCCTCGCAGACGCAGCCCCAGCGGTCCCAGTCATGGACGCAGAAGAACAAGCCCGCGCCCGCCGCGACCGCATAAACCGCATCGCGAAATGGACGCTGCCGTCCCTCGTGATGGTGCTTTCGATCCTCGCCTGGCACCTCTACGTCACGATCAACGACATCCCACATTACGTGCTCCCAGGCCCTGTTCTCGTTGCACAATCCGTTGTCAGCGATTGGGGCCTGCTTTGGCCCGCAATGCTCATTACCACCCGCTTGACGGTGCTCGCGCTGATCTTCGCAATCACAGGCGGCGTCCTCCTTGCGGTGGCTTTCACGCAATCCCGCTGGGCGGAAATGTCGTGCTTCCCCTATGCCGTGATCCTGCAGGTGACCCCTGTCATCGCCATCGCCCCGCTCCTGCAAATCTACATGGACAGCGCCTTCGCCGCCGCCCTTGCATGCGCTTGGATCGTGGCTTTCTTCCCGATCTTGTCCAACACCACCATCGGCCTCAAGTCCGCCGATCATAACCTGGAAGACCTCTTCACAATCTACGGCGCAACCCGTTGGCAACGCTTAAGATATCTCGCCGCGCCCTCTGCACTCCCCTTCTTCCTCGGCGGCCTTAAAATCGCGGGCGGTCTCGCACTAATCGGCGCTGTCGTCGCCGAGTTTGTCATCGGCCGCGCAGGCACCGGATTGGGTCTTGCATCGACTCTGCTCGAGGCCTCCTACCGCTTCAACTTCGGCCGCCTCTACGCTGCGTTGATCTTGATCTCGGCCATGGGTGTGGTGATATTCGCCATCACATCGACCATCAGTCACCTCATGCTCCGCAAGTGGCACGAGAGTGCCTTGAAGCGCGAATGACCGGCTTCCGCACTCTCCCAACGGCAGGCGCCTACACGCTGATGAACGTCACGGTCCCCGGCTGCATGGTCGGGCGCACCGAAGACCTCGTCACAACCTTCTTGCATATCAAGGACGGCAAGATCGCGGACACCGGCGGCATCCAGATCGACATGGCCCGATCCATTGTCTTTCCCTGCTTCACCGACATGCACACGCATCTCGACAAAGGCCACATCTGGCCCCGCGCCGCCAACCCTGACGGCACGTTCATAGGCGCGCTCACAACCGTCGGCGCCGACCGTAGCGCGAATTGGCGCGCCAAGGATGTCCGCGCCCGCATGGAATTCGGCCTGAAATCTGCCTACGCACACGGCACCAAATGCATCCGCACTCACCTTGATAGCATCCCGCCACAAGACAGCATTTCCTGGCCTGTTTTCAGTGAGTTACGCGAGAAGTGGAAAGACAAAATCACGCTTCAAGCCGCGTCTCTTGCGGGCTGCGATACATTTGACAGCATTAAAGAAGATTACAAAGGCACCGACGACATCGTCGCGGAACACGGCGGCACGCTTGGCCTCGTCACCTATCCTGTCCCGGACGTCAAACAACGCATCGAAGAACTCTTCGAACTCGCCGGCGACCGCGACCTCGACGTCGATTTCCATAGTGATGAAACGATGGACGGCTCTAGTGAAACGCTCCGTCAGATCGCCGAAACGGTACTTGAGATCGGATGGGACAAGCCCGTGACCGTCGGCCACTGCTGTTCCCTTACGACCCAAGACGAAGCCCGCGCAATGGACACGCTCGACCTCGTTGCCAAAGCTGGTCTGAACATCGTCAGCCTCCCGATGTGCAACCTCTATCTTCAGGATCGCGAACGCGGCCGAACCCCTCGCGGCCGCGGCATTACACTCGTCCACGAAATGAAGGCGCGCGGCATCAACGTTAGCTTCGCTTCTGACAATACACGCGACCCCTTCTACGCCTACGGCGATCTCGACATGATCGAAGTCATGCGCCAAGCCACGCGCATCGGACACCTCGATCATTCCGACGCGGATTGGACAAACGCCTTCACCGCAAACCCAGCCCGCGCGATGAGCCTCACCGAGCCCGGCCTTATCCCCGGTGCGCCCGCCGATCTCGTGATCTGTAACGCCCGCGACTGGACCGAGCTTTTCGCCCGCCCTCAATCTGATCGTATCGTTCTACGGGGTGGCCAGCCCATCGACACGACGCTGCCCGACTACAAAGACCTCGACCACCTGATGGAGACCTGATGAAACCGAACGTCGCCGCCGCCAAAGCCGCCCTTGCGCATCTCGACATCGAAGAGAAAGACGTCGCCATCAAAGCGGCCTCACGCGATTTCTTCTGGTACTCGCCTGTTCTTAAGTCGCGCCTCGACCATGTTACCGCTGACTTCGTCGTACGCCCAAGGTCCGAAGCCGAAATCATTGAAATCCTTAAGGTTTGCTTTGAACATGACTGCCCTGTCACCACGCGCGGCGCAGGCACCGGCAACTACGGCCAGGCCATGCCGCTCGAGGGTGGCTGCGTCATGCACCTGCGCTTCATGGACAATGTGAAGGAAATCCACCCAGGCCGCGTCATCACCGAACCTGGCGTCCTTTTGAAAGACCTCGACAAGGCCACCAAAGAACACTCCGGCCAGGAACTGCGGATGTTCTCTTCCACATGGGCCACCGCCACCATCGGTGGCTTTATCGCGGGTGGGTCCGGCGGCGTCGGCTCCTGCACATGGGGCAGCTTGCGCGATCTCGGCAACATCATCCGACTTCGCGTTGTCACGATGGAAGCCGAACCGCGCATTCTCGAATTCCGCGGTGAAGAACTCGCCCGCGTATCTCACGCCTACGGCACAAATGGCATTATCAC
>CAYPVG010000244.1:0-5564 GCA_964414085.1 uncultured Boseongicola sp.
AGCGTCGTCTCGGCAAGCTGATCCCAAGAGACATCCAACCTCATCGCCCGGTTCAAAGTGCATCCCTAAAATTTCAACTGGCTCATAGACATGCCGCGTAAACATATGCAGTGGAGGGTCGAACCGCAGACACTCTTCAACTGCATATTCAATCCGCTCAGGACTCATCTCGGTCTGCAACTCCGGCCGTCCCGCCAAATGCCGAACCGCGTTGCCTATGCTGTGAACTGTCGCTTCATGCCCCGCATTCAGCAGAAGAATGCAGGTCGTAATCAGCTCATCCGTTGAAAGCCGCGTCCCATCTTCTTCCGCGGCAATCAATTCGGAAATCAGATCATTTGCGGGAGACGATCGCCGTTCATCTACATACGCGCGCATGAAATCCGAGAACTCTTGCGCCGCCACCGCCGCCTGATCCTCGATCTCCGTTGTTCGGCGCGACTGGTACATCGCCACCATACGGTTCGACCAGTCCAATAGCTGTGGAGCCATCGTTTCGGGCACGCCCAAAAGCCGCGCAATGACAATAACAGGCACCTGTTGCGCATAGGCTTGAAGAAGGTCAAAGGGTTCGTCTGGAAACGCGTTGATCAACTGATCGGCGACCATTGAAATTTCAGGCGCCAACTCTGCAATGCGCCGCGTCGTAAAAGCGCGCAAAACCAAACCACGCAGCCGTGTGTGCCGCGGCGGCTCCAGCTCCAACATGGAATGGGCTTCAACTGCATAAAACGGGGCCAGTTCCGGGCGCACCGGTTTGCGTTTCTCTTCCGGAATCTCACGTCCCATCTGACGCGACTTCAAAACACGACTGACCGCTTCGTGCGTCGTCGCCATAGGTAAATCATAGTCTTCCCAAAAGACGAAATGTCCCAACGCTCGGGCGCGGCGATAAAACGGGTAGGGGTCCTGCACAAACTCAGGGTCGGTCGGGGTTTGGCGAAGCCGTTCCAACAAAATCTCCACAGATGATCCGCGATGGCTCTTGCGTCTTTTCCCTCCTACATGTTGTTCGTTCGCCAATGGGTTCAACGTGGCCTTTTAGACAGGTTTGCGAAGGAAATATGGATCCCCTCGAAGAACGACGTTGGTCTCGCTAAAGGCATGGCTTAAGTGTGCTTAAGCCAGTCAATAGTTGGAGATTGCAGGTTTCATGAGTGGACTTCTCGCGCTTCTCGACGATGTTGCAGCCATCGCCAAACTCGCTGCCGCTCAGGTCGACGATGTCGCCGGTCAGGCAGCCAAGATTGGCTCCAAAGTGGGTGCAACCGTTCTTGACGACGCTGCCAAGGCAGGTGCCAAAGCCGCAGGGATCGTGATCGACGATGCAGCAGTCACGCCAAAATACGTCACCGGTCTCCCTGCAGCGCGTGAACTACCCATCATTTGGAAGATCGCTCGGGCGTCCTTCTTCAACAAACTCGTCATCCTTTTGCCCGCGGCTCTACTTCTCTCGGCCTTCCTACCCTGGCTCCTAACACCACTTCTTATGCTGGGCGGATGTTACCTATGCTTCGAAGGTGCCGAGAAAATCTGGCATGTTCTCCACCCGCATGACCACGGACCCGGAGATGATACTCCGCCCCAAGACCCGGAGCATCTTGAAGAAGAGCGGGTCAAAGGCGCCATCAAAACGGACTTCATTCTGTCGGCTGAAATCATGACGATTTCTCTCGCGGCCATCGAAAGCGATGATTGGGTGACCTCTGGTGTTGTGCTCGCCATCGTTGCGATTGGCATCACCGCATTGGTTTATGGTGCCGTAGCACTTCTTGTGAAAATGGACGATGTTGGCATCAAGCTCACACAAATTGGCCGCCTCTCGGTGACGCGTGCCTTTGGTCGCTGGCTTGTAAAGGCCATGCCCTCACTCATGACAGCAATTTCCGTCATCGGAACCGCAGCCATGCTTTGGGTGGGCGGCAACATCATTGTCCATGGCGTTGATGTGCTCGGTTGGCATTGGCCATACAAAACAATCCACCACGCCGCCGAAGCTGTCGCTGGCAGCGTGGGCGTGGCTCAGGGATTTGTATCTTGGTTTGTGACGGCCGTCCTTGATGGGATCATCGGATTTGTTTTGGGACTTGCGCTCATCCCGATTGTCACAAGGGCAATTGTCCCAATGTTTTCTCGCTTGTTTCCTGAAAAGCAGCCGTCAGCCGGTCACTAGCTTCTTTGTGGACAGGTCGACATGCTAAGGACCGAGTATAGCGGACAGAACGACACGAGCCCTGTCACCAGGGGAATAATCCCGATGAGGAACAGCCATCTGATGGCGCTCTCGGGGAATGCGAAATACGCCACAAGCAGGGAAAGACCCATAGCGACCCGAACCATACGATCAAGTTTTCCCACATTTTTCGTCAGCATACGCAGCTCCTTTCACTATCACTTTGCAAGATAGTCCGGTGCTGCTGTCCACGCATTGATCCCGGTCAATTGGACTCAGTGACGTCCGCGTTTTTCAAACCACGGTAGCATCGCCGAGAAATCGAAACCCGACCTTCCATCGCCCTCGACAAACTGTGCATAAAGATCTCGTGCCGTACGGCCCATTGGGGTGTCGGCGTCTGCAGATTCAGCGGCTTGTTGTGACAGGCGCAAATCCTTCAGCATCAGCTCAGCCGCAAATCCCGGTTGGTAGTCATTGTCGGCCGGTGATGTTGGCCCAATACCGGGGGCCGGGCAGTATGCATTCATCGACCAGCTGTACCCGGACGATGTTGATACAACATCGAACATCGACTGCCGATCGAGCCCAAGCTTGTCGGCCAGGGCAAAGGCCTCGCAAGTTGCAATCATCGTCGCGCCAAGGATCATGTTGTTGCAGATCTTCGCGGCCTGACCATTGCCGGAAGGGCCGCAATGCACAGCTTTCTGCCCCATCACTTCGAACAGTGGTGCTGCGATTTTAAAGGCGTCTTCGGTGCCACCCACCATGAAAGTGAGGGTTCCGGCTGAAGCGCCTCCAATGCCACCCGAGACCGGCGCGTCCAAGGCCATAAGCCCGCGCTGCTCGGCCTCTGCAGCCACAGCCCGCGCGCTGTCGACTTCCACGGTTGAGCAATCAAGGAGCAGTGAGCCACCTTTCATATGATCCAAAATGTCAGATGCGACTGCCCGCAGTATCGTTCCGTTGGGCAACATCGTGATGACGACATCCGCGCCATCAACAGCAGCTTGGGCACTCCGTGCCATCGGAAGGCCGTCTGGGCTGGCAGCGGTGTCAAAACCAATCACGTCGTGCCCGGCAGCTATCAGGTTAGCAGCCATCGGCGCACCCATGTTTCCAAGTCCGATAAATCCGATCTTCATGCGTTGCCTCCAATATTCAATTCGTCCGGGCCGAGCGGGAATAGCATGGATGCAACATCCATCGCGTTGGGTTCCCCCAGGTCCGTATGGGCCCAAGATGGCGTCCGGTCCTTGTCGATTATGGCCGCCCGGATACCTTCCTGAAAGTCGCCTTGTTCGGCCAACCGGTGGGCAAAACGATACTCGTTTCTAAGCGCTTCGTCGATGCGATCACGAACACGGGCGCGACGCACCAGCTCCATGGCTCCCGCGACTGCAAGCGGTGCGTTTCTACGCAGTCTAGTCAGTGAGTCTTGGGCAAAGTCGCTGTTTGAGTGCGTAAGCAGGCTCACAGTATCGCGAACTGTTTCTCCGGCGAAATATTCATTTATTTCAGATATTTGAGATTCAATCTCACTCTCTGGACGTTCTTCGCAAACGTCGTCGATCCGCGTCCATTCCCCGGTGTCTACTAGCTCCGAAATCAGCGCCGGCCATTTGCCCTCATCGATGTAATAATCAGCGAATCCCGCAAAGATCGCGTCGCTCGCGCTCATGCGCCGAGCCGTCATTCCAAGGTATTCGCCAACCCGCCCGGGCGCGCGCGCCAACAACAGCGACCCACCCACATCCGGCACCAATCCGATCGACACCTCGGGCATCGCAATCGCGCTCGTCGCACAGACAATCCGGTGCGAGGCATGGCATCCGACTCCCACACCCCCACCCATCGTAAACCCTTGCATGAACGACGCCACAGGTTTCGGGAAATTGAAAAGCGCAGCGTTCATCCGATACTCGCTGCGCCAAAACGATCGCGCAACTTCCGGATCGCCGCGAACCAGCCCGGCGTAAATATCCTGAATGTCGCCACCCGCGCAGAACGCCTTCTCGCCCTCCGCATCGATGACCAACATCGAGATCGAAGGATCGGCTGCAAAACCGGGCAGGGCGTCGGAAATCGCATCAACCATTCCAAGAGTGACAGCGTTCATCGCCTCGGGCCGCTTTAGCGTGATCCGCCCAACGCGCCCTTCCTTCCGGATCGCAATATCGCTCATATCCGACCTCCTGTCCCCAACTCGCCAGATAGCACGCCCGCCAAGAAGTAAAAGCACTCACATGCCAGAACAGGCGCTCAAAGGTCGACGCGGAATTCTTCGATCAAATGATGCACAACCGCGCGCATCGCGGCGTCATGATCGTCGCCTTTTTCGATCCGCTCGGCATAAACGGCGCGCTGACGGTCGGAGCTTGTACCTTCGCTTGCAATCTTCTGTGTCCGCGCAAGCTCGTCAGTGCATTGCAAAATACCGGCGTCTTCTTCCGCCACTGACTGCAACTCCGCCATCAATTCCGAAAGCGACACGATCTCGCCACGCCCAAAGTCAATCAGCCCTTCGTTCACACCAAACCGCTGTGCGCGCCAACGGTTCTCTCCAACCAGAAACCGGTCGTAAATCCGCCAGCGCTGATTTTTCCGTGACAGACGCCACAGCATGCGTGTCAGGCATTGAGTCATCGCAGCCAACGTAAGTGTGTCTTCCAGGCGCGGTGACACATCGCAAATCCGGCTTTCAATCGTCGGATACCGATGCGATGGGCGCAAATCCCACCAAATTTTGGTCGTATCTTCTATGATATTCAGATCTGTCAGTATGCCCGCCGTCCGATCGTACTCGCCCCAGCTTGAAAAACGCGGCGGCAACCCGGTACGGGGCAGGTTGTCGAAAACTGTCAGCCGATACGACGCCAACCCGGTATCCTGACCCTGCCAATACGGAGACGACGCCGAAAGCGCCAGCAGATGCGGCAGAAAGTAGATCATCTGGTTCATCAGATCGATACGCTGATCTTCGTTGTCGATCCCCACATGCACATGCATGCCCGAGATGAGCATCCGCCGGGCAACCCCACCCAGCTCGCTGGCAAGCTGATTGTAACGCTCTTTGTCGGTGTGATGGGCCTGCTTCCAATCCGCGAAGGGATGGCAGGACGCAGCGATAGGGGCGAGCCCGTGTTTTTGGGCCTCTTCAGCAACCACTGTGCGAAGGTGCCGCAAGTCTTCGCGCGCCTCTCCGATGGTCGCGCAGACACGGCTCCCAATCTCAACCTGGCAGGCTTTGAACTCCGGGCTGAACTGGCCTTCCAACCGGGACTGGCACGCTTCCATCATCGCTTCGGGGGCTTCCGCAAGCCCGCCAGACTCCTGATCGACGAGCAGATATTCTTCCTCGATTCCAATCGAAAATGCAGGTGTGTCGCGC